>NZ_JACASN010000002.1:0-175505 GCF_013390985.1 Acinetobacter sp. Swhac1
ATCGTTTGAAGGATAAAAAAAGAATTGGGATTCAGCCCCAGGTTGAAATTTAATACGAGATCAAAGGGGTCAATTTTACTTTGCCATTTGTAAGGTGAAAGGGGTCAATTTTAGAATGCCGTTGACATTGCAGGTATCCCATTGTTTTTATTGCCTGTGATTTGGAAATTCTTGCCAGAATCTTTAACCTTTATTGTCAAAGAAAATAAGCAAGATCAAGCCCGTCCAATCGTAGCGCGTTTAGCACCAGATTTAAAAATTACCGAAGACGCCACTTTTGAATTGTATCAGGTTGGTGTGCCTGAAGCTGCTAACGTGGTGAGCTTGTTCAAACGCGGTCGTGCAGTGAATACTTTATTGTTCTGGTTAGCGTTCTTTACTTGTCTATTAACCATGTATGCACTCAGCAGCTGGTTGCCAAAACTGATGATGGCGGCAGGCTATTCTATGGACAACAGCTTAATGTTCATGATGGTGATGAACGTAGGTGCAGTCGTTGGTATCGTGGGTGGTGGTATTTTAGCAGACCGTTTCCACTTAAAACCTGTATTGATGTTCTTGGGAATCATGGGTGCATTGGTGATGAGCCTCATGGGCTTCCAATCTAATCAATTCTTACTTTACATCTTAGTATTCTTGGCGGGTGCAGCATCTATTGGTTCACAAATGTTGTTGTATAGCTATGTGGCACAATATTACCCACTTGCGGTACGCTCAACAGGTATTGGCTGGTCATCTGCCATTGGTCGTATGGGTGCGATTGTGGGTCCAATTTTAATTGGCGGCTTATTGGGTATGAATTTACCTGCACACTTCAACTTTATGGCAGTAGGTTTGCCAGTGTTGATCACTGCAATTGCGGTTGCCTTGATTATGAGTGAAGATGAAGCTGAGCAAATTAAAGCAGGCAAAGCAGTTGCTGCCAAAGCTTAAACTTGTAATGTGCTAAGTTCAAAAGTCCTCAACCTTGTTTGGGGACTTTTTGATTATGGGGCGTGTAAATAGAAAGTGATGATAGATAAAGTTATATATTCAAGACACAGATAAAAATAAACCCCATCATCCTGACGGGGTTTATTTGTATTTCGTGTTTAGGTATAACTCCTGTCGTACCTCACGATCCTGTCGTACCTCACGATCCTGGTGCTCAAACCTATTAGTGTTGTTTTCTGTTTGGGAAACATCCTGTCTCCTTATGCTTTAAAGAATACCGTAAGCTCAAAATACTGCCTAGCCTCATTTTGCTTCAGTGCATGTAAGCAAAAACTGACAAAGTGATGAATGATACTGACGCTGTTTTTGAGCAAACGATAAAATACCGAGCTTATTTTTGTCCATAAACAGGCGTATACTGATTGCGTGATTGGAGTAAATATGTCTGATTTAGCTGCAGCATCTCATGTTCAGTATGGTACTAAGCCGTTTAAAGCCATTCTTTTTTCGTTGTTTCTAGCTGGTTTCGCTTCTTTTTCGACCTTGTACTGTGTGCAACCGATGATGCCAATTTTGGCCGATTTTTTTACGGTTACACCAACCCAAAGTAGTTTCCCGCTGTCATTTTCTACTGTGGCTTTGGCGATAGGTTTGCTTTTCACAGGTTTTATTTCAGATCGTTTTGGGCGTAAACCTATTATGGTTTTGGCTTTATTTTTAGCTGCCATTTTATTAATTCTGAGTGCCTTACTTCCAATCTGGTCATTCTTTTTAACCACACGAATTTTTATTGGCATTGCTGTGAGTGGTGTAGCTGCGGTCGCCATGACCTATATTGGTGAAGAAATTCGACAGCAAGATATTGGTTTTGCTATGGGGCTGTATATTTCGGGTACGGCCATTGGTGGCATGGGTGGACGTTTAATTGCTGGGGTCTTGGTCGATTTTATTTCTTGGCAAGCGGCAACCTTAATTATTGGTAGTTTGAACTTACTGATTGCAATCACCTTTTATATGTTACTGCCCGCATCGAAAAATTTTACAGCGTATCCGATTCGCTTCTCGCGGTTTAGAGATGCTTTTGTTGCCAATTTGGCAGACCGTAAATTAAGAATCCTGTTTTTACAGGGCTTTTTGCTGATGGGCTGTTTCGTTACTATTTTCAATTACATTAGCTATTATTTATTGGCTAAACCATTTGAGCTTTCTCAAGTTTGGATTGGGGTAATTTCAATTGCCTATTTGGCCGGTATTTACAGTTCACCACGCGCAGCAAGCTGGGGCAATCGTATTGGACGTGAACGTGTGTTGCCTATGGTGATTGTCCTAATGTTGATCGCATTATGGTTGATGTCGATTGCATATTTAGCCGTCGTATTGGCTGCCTTAGTGTTATTTACCTTTGCCTTTTTTGCTGCACATTCTACTGCCAGTAGTTGGGTGTCGATTCAAGCCCTGCAGTATCGTGCAGTGGGATCATCATTATATTTATTTAGCTACTACATGGGTTCAAGTTTGCTCGGCAGTGGTAGCGGATTGATTTGGGAACAATGGGGATGGTCTGGTCTGACATGGGTGATGACTGCAGTCTTGGGTGTGGCGCTTTATGGTACGTGGCGTTTAAAGCTTAAACCAACAGCGCTGCGATAAGCATTCAGGATTATTGCTTTTGGCATATCCGTTTACGCTTTTCTTATTTAGATACAAACTTAGGATATAAAAATAGTTTGCTGATTTTGTGTGTTTTATAATCAAGCAAGATGAAAGGAATTCATGCTAAAATAGTCGGCTTTCATCTTTGATCGACTTTTGATCTTCCACTTCCCAGCCGAGAATTGCAAGCCATGTCTACTGCTTATACTGCTCAGACCGCACCCAAAGCGTTGTTTGATTACGACAAATATTGGGCGTCATGTTTTGAGCCTGCGCCATTTTTGCCGATGTCACGCGAAGAAATGGATCAGCTTGGTTGGGATGCCTGCGATTTTATTTTGGTTTGTGGTGATGCTTATATTGATCATCCCTCTTTTGTATCGGGCGTGATTGGTCGTGTGCTTGAGGCGCAGGGCTTTCGTGTCGGGATCATCGCCCAACCAGACTGGACCAATGTGGAATCTTTTCGGGTACTAGGGAAGCCGACCATTGCTTGGGGTGTTACCGCGGGCAATATGGACTCGATGATCAACCGCTATACCGCAGACCGTAAAATCCGTTCTGATGATGCTTATTCGCCAGACAATCAGCCGAATAAACGTCCTGACCGTGCAGCTACGGTGTACTGTCAGCGTTGTCGTGAAGCCTTTCCAGATGTGCCTGTTTTACTTGGCGGGATTGAAGGCTCGTTGCGTCGTATTGCACATTATGATTATTGGTCGGATAAAGTTCGTCGCTCGATTTTAATGGATTCCAAAGCCGACTTATTGATGTACGGCAATGGCGAGCGTTCGATTATTGAAGTGATGCACCGTTTGGCCAAAGGCGAAAAAATCCACGAAATTACAGATGTACGTGGTACAGCATTTATTATCAATAAACATAACCGTGCGTCTAAAGCTCAATTTGTTGAAATTGCATCTAATGATGTAGACAGCGTAGGCCGTGTCGATCCAATCATCAACCCTTATGTGATGACCGAAGATTTAGACGGTTGTGAGATTGAAAAAGATAAGGGCAACAACCTCGCGCAATATCAAAATTTCCAGAAAGATGTAGTCAGCAATCCAATTGTTCGTGAAGGTGATCAGCTAGATGCAGATACCCAGATTGTGCAATTGCAGCCTGCTTCAAAAGCAATTAAACACAAATTACCCCCACGTGAATTGGCAGTGATTCGTTTGCCTTCTTTTGAGGAAGTGGCGAATGATCCTGTGCTGTATGCGCATGCTAACCGTATTTTGCATTTAGAAACTAACCCGGGCAATGCGCGTGCTTTGGTGCAAAAGCATGGTGAACGTGATGTGTGGTTGAATGCACCGCCTATTCCGTTGACTACGGAAGAAATGGACTATGTATTCGATTTACCGTATGCACGTTTGCCGCATCCATCTTATGGCAATGCACGTTTCCCTGCTTTTGATATGATCAAGTTTTCGGTCAATATCATGCGTGGTTGTTTTGGTGGCTGTACTTTCTGTTCGATTACCGAACACGAAGGCCGAATTATCCAAAACCGTTCTGAAGAATCCATTTTGCGTGAAGTGGAAAAAATTCGGGATACTGCACCCGGCTTTACTGGCATTATTTCAGACTTGGGTGGCCCGACTGCAAATATGTACCGTTTGCATTGTAAAGACCCTGAAATTGAAAAGAATTGTCGTAAACCTTCCTGTGTATTTCCGGGCGTATGTCAAAACTTACACACTGATCATGCACCTTTAACTCAATTGTATCGTAAAGCACGTGAACTGAAAGGCATTAAAAAAATTCTGATTGGTTCAGGTTTGCGGTATGACTTGGCGGTGTTGAACCCTGAATATGTACGTGAATTGGTGACGCATCATGTGGGCGGTTATTTAAAAATTGCACCAGAGCATACCGAAAAAGGTCCATTATCTAAGATGATGAAACCGGGTATTGGTACGTATGACCGCTTTAAACAAATGTTTGATCGTTTCAGTAAAGAGGCGGGCAAAGAGCAATATTTAATTCCGTACTTTATTGCCGCGCATCCGGGAACGACCGATTACGACATGATGAATTTGGCGTTGTGGCTGAAAAAGAATGGTTTCCGTGCCGATCAGGTGCAGACCTTCTATCCATCGCCAATGGCAACCGCTTCGACCATGTATTACACAGGTAAAAACCCACTGGCCAAAGTGGCGCGTTATACCGAAAATGTGGATATTGTCAAAGGCGAAAAACGTCGTCGTTTGCATAAAGCTTTCTTACGTTACCATGATCCAAACAACTGGCCGTTGTTGCGTGAAGCCTTAAAAGAAATGGGACGTGCAGATTTAATCGGAAACTCTAAACAGCACCTGATTCCAACTTATCAGCCGCAAGGCACAGATGGACAGTATCAAACGGCACGTAAGAAAAACTCGACTGTCGCGGGTGATTCACAAAAACGTACGGGGCAAAGTGGTAATCGTGCTCAGAACAGTAATCGTCCGAAGAAAGGGCAGATATTGACTCAGCACACAGGTTTGCCGCCACGTGAAACAGGTGAAAAACGTCCATTTTCACACAAAAAATCTAAGCCAAAATCGAAAGCTTAGTACTTGAAGTTAAGATCCATCAAAAGGCGCTGCAGCGCCTTTTTTGTTTGCTTTTCATTTCATCGGAATTGTCCGACAATCGAATCTGTTAAGCATTGCTTTGTTATTTTTTTGCATGCTATACAGTATTCGTATCTAATGATAAAAACACGCTTAGATGCTACAGCACTTAGACAAAAGGCTGGCTTGTGAAACAAAATTTCTGTTTCTATGATGGTTTTGTCAATGTTTCATGTAGTTTCTTAAATGGAACGTTTAAATATAAAAGCGTGTTATATACTGATTTGATGAAAAAATCGGCATGAAGCCGAAACAACTATAAAAATGATTTTAAGGATTGAATAATGACCATTTATATTTTGATTGGGGTTTTGATACTGATTTTCTTTCTCTTGATGGCGGTTAAGGGCTTGGAAAATAGAGAAAAACCTCAGGACAGTGCACTAAAGCAACGTGCAATTTTTAGCTTAAATGAACAGCTGACGTATACACGTTTGCAGGAAATTTTACCTCAACATATCATCTTGGCGCATGTGTCTTTTGATGCCTTGCTGACCACGAAATTTTCACGTACTCGACATAAATACCGCAATATGATTGCCGATTTTGTGGTGTTGGATGCCAATCATCAAGTTGTTGCAATTGTGGCTTTAGATGATTTGTTGATGTTGAAACGTAGCCGCAATGCACAATACCAAGATGAATTGCTGCGTTTGGCGGGTTATAAAGTGCTGCGTTATGAAGATGTGCCTGAATATCACGAATTACGCGAAGCTTTTGGGCAGTCATCGTCATCTTATGCAGATTTAGATGATTTGGATACTGCCTTAAAGAAGTATGATTTTTTAGCGCATTCTGTACGCCATAAAGTGAAGGTATTGGGCTAAACGCTTGCCGCTAAAGTCACTAGATAGACAATATGAATCAGCATGTCGCCATGACATGCTGATTTTTTTAATTGGCTGTGACTCTTGATTTAATCGTGTCTATTTTACGTTGGGTTGCTATTCAGGTTTGACTGCAACCACAGTCATCTCAACCAAAACGTCAGGATGGTATAACTTGGCTTCTACGCAGGTACGCGGTAAAGCTTGTATATCTGCCACCCAAGCATCCCAAACTTGATTCATTGCGGCATAATCGCGCTCAATGTTTTTTAGAAAAATCATCACCGACATGATGTGACTTTTATCTGTACCCGCATCTGCCAGTAAACGATCAATCAGGGCAAGTGTTTGTTGGGTTTGCCCCACAATATCTTGTTGTGTGTCTTCTGCCAGTTGCCCTGCCAAATGGACTAAATTTCCAGAAATTGCAATTTCAGAATAACGTTTTTGAATATGTAGACGTTGAACAGCCATTGGGTGTAATCCTCGCGCCAAGCGATTAGGTATAAAAAGCGTGAGGTATTATAGAGGCAGGCAAGCACGTGGAAAATATGCAGGCAGTAGTCTGCTTAAAATAAAAAGTAGTTGAATGGAAAATATGAGGAAAAGAGAGATGCGGTATTAAAGCGGCGAAGTGCCAAGCGCAGAGTTGTCCTGTAATCTTCGGATTTGATCGTCACGCCAATCACAGGACAAGTATGCCAAAAGTAATGGTGATTTTTGACATCTCAGCGTATGTACGGATAAATACATCGCGCGCATAGATTACTCTAAAAAGCACAACTGTGAAGGGTAAATTGTCTTATTTTTATTCTTTTGGCTGAAATTTATACAAAAGTTGGCTTTAGTATTCATCGGCAAGTATTGGCTAGGTATGTTTTATGTAGAGCGGGAAGTTTACCGCTTTAAAATCCGTGATATTTATGAGTTGTGATATTTACAGCAAAGATAGTTGTGCTTGCTCATCGGCAGGGCTGAGTTGATACAGACCGACCCCAATTAAACGGAATTGATCCTGTGCGGGAATATGCATTTCGTGAAGCAAAAGCTGCAGGACTTTTTCAAGATCATTTTTAGTTTCAAGAGGCTGTTTAAAACTTTTGCTATGTTGTAAGATCTGAAAATTTTTGAGTTTCAATTTGGCCGATACGCCACGTGCAACATATTGTTTTTTCACTAAACTGTGCCAAACCTGATCAATCAAGCTAGACCAGTAAGCTGCACATTCGGCTAAGTTTAAGTCATCATCAAAGGTGATTTCTTTGGAAATTTGCTGGCGCTCACGTTCTGCCTGCACAGGACGTTCATCAATCCCTTGGGCAAATAAAAACAGGCGTTTTCCATATTTGCCAAAATGATGAATCAACAGGTTTTCTTCAATGTGTTGCAAATCGCCCAAGGTATTTAAATTCAAGCTTTTTAATTTTTCCTGCGTGACTTTACCTACGCCTGGAATTTTCTTTAAGGGTAAGTCCTGAATAAACTGCTGCACTTGACTGGGTTTAATCACGCAAATGCCATTGGGTTTATGCCAGTCCGAAGCAATTTTGGCTAAAAATTTATTCGGTGCGACACCTGCCGAGGCCGTTAAACCTGTACTTTGAAAAATATCTGCCCGAATCCGCATTGCGACTTCAGTTGCACTTGGAATACCTTGTAAATTTTCGGTGACATCTAAATAAGCTTCATCTAAAGACAAGGGTTCAATAAGTGGTGTATAACGCTGAAAAATCTGATGAATTTGTGTGGAAACCTCACGATAGAGTGCAAAATTGGGTTCGAGTACCACCACCTGCGGGCAGCGTTTGCGGGCTTGTGCCATCGACATGGCAGAACGTAAACCAAACTCACGCGCAGGGTAAGATGCCGCGGCAATCACAGCACGAGGATGATGCGAAGCAATCACCACAGGTAAATGCTGCAATTCAGGACGACTGCGCAGCTCAACAGAGGCATAAAAGGCATCCATATCAATATGAATGATTTTCCGCATGGCACAAACTAGATGAAGCGTTTAGATTTCAACAGTATCGCATGTTTAGGAAGTCGGTTGTAGCATCGGAGCAAGCGGATAAGGCGTGTTGCTATTCAGCAAAATCACCTGTGTCGATTGCTGTTCTGCATAGTCGATCAAACGCTGTAAACTCCGTGGGCTATGGTCGGCAATGTGGGGCAAAAACTCTAAAGGGCGCGCTAAAGGCTGGAAAAAATTATCCCAATGAATTGGAATCACGACACGAGGGCGCAACGTTCCCACAGTTTCATCTAAATAATGCTGTTGAAAAGCAACCGATTGTTTAGAGAGCTGTGCAATCCCTAAAAATAAAGTATCTACCTGCAAGTGTTGTAATTGTTTAGAAATCGCGCCTGTACTGGCTTTGACTAAAATGTTCTGTTCAGGATGCTGAATGTAATAATCAAAACTGCCGCCTTCTTTAAATTCATAAAAACGGGCAGGTAAGGACAATGGTTGTTGAATTTGTTCACCTAAATCATTATTCACAGCGGTGGCAGGGGTATGCTGTGATGGAATAGCCGTAATCTTAAACTTTCCAATCTGTATTGGTTGGGCAGGATTGACAAGGCTTAATCGAGATTCAGGAATTGCGGCACCACGGGCAATGTTCAAACTACTTTCTGAACCGATGATTTGACTGTGTTTGAGTTGCTGCGCCAAAAATGGCAAATCTAGCGTGTGATCATAATGCGAATGGGTGATCAAAATCGCACGTGTGCGTTGTAATTGATGCTGTTGAATCAACTTGTGCAATAAGGCTGGTTGGCTGTCTAACTTGTTCCACATGACTTGTGCAAGAGAGGGGCGACTAAAAAATCCATCAATCAGAATTTGGTTTTCACCATCATCAAACAATAGGGTAGATACGCCAAAATAATGTACTTTTAAGTTGGCATTTGCGGTTTTTGTTGAATATTGCCATGCGGAAAATTGTTCTAGTTTGCCTGCGGGTTGTAATAGGTAAAGCAGTGCGAATCCTGCACAAATGCTGAGCGTAAGCGCAGCCCAAAGCAGTCCTTTCATAATTTTCATGACGGTACTTTTTTATTGTGATGCGGCTATCTTGTTATTTTTTCTGGTTCGGTTCAAGTCTTGCGGGTTGAATCGCGTTGTCTGTTAAAAAACGCTGCCATTGTTTGCTATTGCCATAAAAAACATTCAGGTCAACAGGGCTGTGAATACCTTTTATTTGACCCTGATTGGTATGTTGCCAAAATAACCATTTTGGCTGACCTGCCAGTTGTGGTTCACCCTGATATTCTCTGACCCAAAGTGGTGTTTGCTTAAAGCTTTCAGTTAATACCATATTGTAAAAGGCTTTAGATACATAAAAAATCGGTTGTTTTTCATAATGTTGATATAGCGCATCATGCATGATTTGAATTTCGCGCAGTAACTGTTCTTTGGTATAGGTATTGATGCAGTTGCTGTCATACTCCAAGTCAATTACAGGTGGCAAACTGTCGGATTTTTTTGGAACAGTCGCAATAAAGTTTTCTGCCTGAATTGCTCCATCACGGCATAAGCGATAAAAATGATAGGCGCCGACCAAAAAGCCATGTTCACGGGCTTTGAGCCAGTTATCCTGAAATTTACGGTCTTTAAAATCGCCCCCTTCGGTGGCTTTTAAATAGACAAAGGCATATTTTTGTGGGGAAATTTTATGCCACTGAACATCGCCTTGATGATGTGACACGTCAAAGCCTTGAATTGGATATTCTTCGGTTGCCGCAGGTTGTTGGCGCAACACACCCAAATACAATAAAACCGCCAAAACAGCACTGCCAAGCATCGCAATGGTCATACGATAGTGCGGTGTAAAAGCTGAGTTTTTAGCTTGATTGGACGGTTTGCGCATGTTGAAAAAGCTTCGCGGAGCAAAGTCATATCATAACGCGCAGTGCGGTGTAGCACCATGCGCTTTCGGTAATGGCGTTTTAAACAGCCGTGTGTTTGGGGATACTCCAAAACACTAAAAATGCCAAAATATTTAATACACCCAAACAAATTAAAGTGGCATGAAAGGCACTGACTAACTGTTCTGCGCCGTAATAGGCACTAAACATATTCACCAAAGTACCTGCCAATGCCACGCCAATACTCATCGACAGCATCATAATCATTGATAAAAAACTATTGCCGCTGCTGGCATCTTGTTGAGGTAAATCTTTGAGCGTAAAGGTATTCATACCCACAAACTGCAATGAATTAAGCACCCCAAATATAAAAAAATGTAAGGCACGTAACCAAGTCGCAGTTTCAGCAGTGGTCAGCGAAAAACTGGCAATACACGCCCCGACCAATAACGTATTGGTCAGTAAAAACTGCCGATAGCCAAAACGTTGAATTAAAGGCCGAATAATTGGTTTAGATACCAAAGAACCAAGCACAGTTGGAATCATCATCAAACCCGTGAGAAACGGTTCAAAACCAAAAGCCACCTGTAGCATGATTGGCATGATAAAAGGCATGGCATTGCCCCCGAAGCGGGCAAAAAAGTTACCTAAAATACCAATGGCATATAAGCGATTTTTAAATAAATCGCTGCGAAATAAGGCATTTTGATGAGTATGGGCATGGCGGGCATAGCATGCTGCGGCAATACCGCCAGCCAAGATTAACGCTAAATTCCAAAGCAGATTATGTTGTGGGTTGGCAAAATTTTCGATGCCTAAAGATAAGCCCGCCATCGCCACAACTAATAGGATAAACCCGAGAAAATCAAAGTTTTTAACTTCAGTTTCAGTCACATTTGGCATGGCTTTGATACAAATCCAACAGCCCAAGATGCCCATAGGAATATTGATCAGGAAAATCCAGTGCCACGTGGCGACTTCGACCAACCAGCCACCCAGCGTTGGGCCAATTAAGGGGCCAATCAACCCTGCCAGACTCATCAGGCTCATGGCAGATAAAAACTGGGTGCGTGGAATAATTTTTAACATCGCCAAGCGCCCGACAGGCAAGAGCAATGCGCCACCAATACCTTGAATCACCCGATAAAACAGTAATTCATTCAGACTCGCTGCTGCAGCACAACCCAAAGAGGCAAGGGTGAAAATGATAATCGCTGCAAAATAGGTGTTGCGTACTCCAAAACGATCTGCCAGCCATCCACTTAATGGAATACACGCTGCCACCGAGAGCACATACGCCACCACAACACTGTGCATCCGCAGCGGGTCTTCCTGCAGGCTATTCGCCATTGCAGGGATTGCTGTATTCACAATGGTGGTGTCGAGCGCCTGCATAAAAAAGCCAATTGAAACTAGAAATACCAAAAGGCGGTATTCAGGATGCAGGGCTTGATGGGTCGGTGTTTGGTTCATAACTCGGCAAAATGGACATTTGGTCTAGTTTAAACCATTTTGCAATCTAACGGATTGCATCTGAAAAAACATGAAAAGTGTTTGAAAATTCAAATAAATGCCATGAAATTGTCATTTATTTGTCACCGATTATTCACTTTGAGTTTGTAAGTTGGGTGCATTTAGAAAAATGATGAGTAATTTATGAAAACGAAAATTTCTGCATTAATGTTGGCTTTATTGTCTGTGGGGATGGTGGGCTGTAATGATAATAATGATCCTATTCCTGTAAAAGAAGAAGTTGTTGAAGCAACACCTACAACAATTAGTTTGGAGCGTTTAGGGGAATACGATGCACAAGTTTTTGGTGCGAGTGCTGCGGAAATTCCTGCTTATGATGCTGAAAGCAAACGTTTATTTGTAGTCAATGCGAAAAATGGCGTGGTCGATGTACTGGATTTAAGCAACCCAAGTGCACCTGTTAAGCTGAACAGCTTGGATGCCAAGACTCATTTAGCGAATTCTGAAGTCAATAGTGTTGCGGTACATCAAGGTATTGTCGCTTTAGCTGTTCAGGCAACACCTAAAACTGATAAAGGCATCGTGGCATTTTTTAAAGCCAAAGACCTGAGCTTTATCAGCAAAGTTGAAGTCGGTGCATTGCCTGATATGTTGACTTTTACTCCAGATGGCAAAAAAGTCTTGGTTGCCAATGAAGGTGAGCCAAATGAAGGTTATAAGATTGATCCAGAAGGTTCAATCAGTATTATTAATCTAACTGACATCAACAAGCCTACTGTAAAAACTGCAGATTTTCAGGCATGGAATACACGTAAGCAGGAATTGCTTGATGCGGGCTTGCGTATTTTTGGGCCAAATGCGACTGTCGCACAAGATTTAGAGCCTGAATATATTGCGGTGAGTGACGATGGTAAAACTGCTTGGGCAAGTCTACAAGAAAACAATGCTATTGCTGTGATTGATTTGATTCAAGACCAAGTGGTCGATATTTTCCCCTTGGGCTATAAAGACTTTGGCTTAGCTGCAAATGCTTTAGATGCTGGTGATCGTGATTGTGTTGTTGGTAAACAAGACTATAACGGTAAAACGATTACAGCCTGTGCTAAAAATGAGGGGATGATTAATATTCAAGCTTGGCCAGGCTTATACGGCATGTATATGCCAGATGCAATTGCGCAATATCAAGCCAATGGACAAAGCTACTTGGTCACTGCCAATGAAGGTGATGCGCGTGAATGGTTGGTTGATGAAGACTTATATTTTGGTACGGATGAAATAACTCAGGGTTATGCAGAAGAAATTCGTGTTAAACACTTATTCAATAATAAAGGCTTCAGTACCAATGGCGATTATGCAGCGCATTTACGTCTATTAAAGTCAGGGGTTAAAGGCGCAAAGCTTGATTCAAACGTATTTAAAGCATGTACCACTACAGATGCCAATGAAGTTTGTGCAGATAATTTAATTAAAGATTCACAATTGGGTCGTTTGACGATTACTTGGACGCAAGGTTACAAGAAAGATACAAATGGTGAGCCTGTGCTAGACAGCGATGGTTTCATGACCTATGACAAACTATATGCTTATGGTGGCCGCTCGTTCAGTATTGTAGATCCTAAAACCAAAAAAATTGTTTGGGACTCAAAAAATGACTTTGAACGTAAAGCTGCTGAATTATTTCCAGAATACTTTAATACCAATCATGAAAAATTAAGTATAGATGATCGTAGTGACAATAAAGGCCCTGAGCCTGAAGGCATTGCTTTAGGTAAAATTGGTCAAAAAACTTTTGCCTTTATTGGGTTGGAGCGTATGGGTGGCATTATGGTGTACGACATTACCCAACCGACACAAGCATCTTTTGTTGAGTATTTTAATGATCGTAAGTTTGGTGAAACCCGTACATCTTTCGATGCAGAAGGTAATGAGGTTACCGTTGAAAATTCAAATCTCGGTCCCGAAGGTTTGATCTTTATTGCAGCCAAAGACTCGCCTAACGGCAAGCCACTGTTAGTTGTGGGTAATGAAGTCAGTGGAACTACTGCTGTGTACCAAATCAAGTTTAACTAACAGCATTGCAAAATTAGAAATCTATTAAAGAGGGCACTTTGGTGTTCTCTTTTTTGTGCTGTAAAAACCAATGAACAGTGAATTAAAAAAAGCGAGTCACCGACTCGCTTTCACTTTCATTTTTATTGCTATTTCATGTAGCTAAAAAAGTTCAACCCACAAAATGACGTGGAGAATCCAAATTCTTCAAGGCATTAATAATTTTATGGGAGTGGTTACATACAATTAGTTTAGCGCGGTGTTGTGGCGGTAAAAAACCTTCGTGCACCGCATGATCTAACTGCTGAATCAGCGCATCATAAAAGCCATTTACATTATATAAAATCATCGGTTTTTGGTGCTGATTCAATTGCCCCCAAGTGGCAATTTCCAAAATTTCTTCAAAAGTACCCAAACCACCTGGCAACGCCACAAAGGCACTGGCGCGATCTGCCATCATCGCTTTACGCTCATGCATACTTTTTACTACGTGTAATTCGGTTAAATTGCTGTGGGCAATTTCATAATCCAGCATAAATTCAGGAATTACTCCCACCGCTTGCCCACCATGTTGCACAACGGTGTCAGCAACCAAACCCATTAATCCAATACTCGCGCCGCCGTAGACCATACCAAAGCCTTGCTCGGCTAGTTTTCTTGCCAGTTGTACTGCTTTTTCCTGATAAATCGGGTTATTGCCAGAGCGCGAACCACAGTACAGTGCCACCAAAGGTTGAGAGGTTTGAGGAGATGGATTATTGATATATTGGGTCATTCTTAATTCGCTATTCATTTATTTTCTTCACCATAGCATGTTCTTTTTGTTGGCTCTAGCTTAGTACTCAAATATGACAAACCCGTCAGTATGCAGTGTTCAATTTGCAAAGATTTGTGAAAGTGCTGCATTGGCGTGGATGATGTCGCAAAAAGGGGATGAATCTGAGCGCAAACTTTCCTATACTCAAAGCTTGTCTGACAACTATAGAATCGTCATGGACAGTGGCAGTAGTCGCACCGAACGAATATTTTTAAATTACATGCTGTGCCAACCAGAGCAAGCAAACTTATCTTTTCAGTGTCATCGCCGTGTGGCACGTTTGACCCATGATATTCAGGAGAAGAGCGCATGATCTTTGAATGGATGTCTGACCCCGCTGCGTGGGTTGGGTTATTGACCCTGATCGTACTCGAAATTGTATTAGGCATTGATAACTTGGTGTTTATTGCCATTTTGGCAGAAAAGTTACCGCCAGAACAACGCAATACGGCACGGGTGGTGGGCTTGCTTCTCGCCTTGGGGATGCGCCTGATTTTACTCGCCTCTATCGCGTGGGTCGTCACTCTGACCCAACCACTGTTTCATATTTTTGAACATCCTTTCTCTGGACGTGACCTGATTTTACTGTTTGGTGGTGTGTTCCTGTTGTTTAAAGGCACCATGGAACTGCGCGAACGCATTGAAGGCAAACCAGCACTAAAAGAAGAAAACCCTGTGCACGCGACTTTCTGGATGGTGATTGTGCAGATTGTGGTGCTAGATGCGGTGTTCTCACTCGACAGCGTGATTACCGCTGTGGGCATGGTGCAGCATTTATCGGTCATGATGATTGCGGTGATTATCGCCATTGGCATTATGTTGTGGGCCTCTAAAGCGCTCATGGACTTTGTCAATAAGCATCCTACCGTGGTGATTCTATGCCTGTGCTTCCTGATGATGATTGGTTTCTCATTGGTGGTGGAAGGCTTTGGTTATCACATTCCAAAAGGCTATTTATATGCCGCCATCGGTTTCTCGGTGATGATTGAATTCCTGAACCAAACCATCCGCAGAAATCAGGAAAAAACCGTGACCACCACCGATTTGCGCTACCGTACTGCTTCGGCTGTGATGCGGATGTTAGGTGGCAAAAGTCAAAATACGGCAGAAAGCAGTCATATCAATGAAGATGTTTTAGCTACCCGCGCCTTTGCCGATGAAGTCTTTGATGCTGAAAATGGCGTCTATCACAGCGTGATGGTACAAGGAGTGTTGGGCTTATCTGAGCGTCCTGTAAAGTCGGTGATGACGCCACGCCCTGAATTGGAATGGATTGATTTAGACGAAGATGATGCTTCAATTCGCAGCCAATTATTAAGTATGACCCATTCACGAGTGATTGTGGCACGTGGTGAACTGGACAATATTTCAGGCATTGTCTTAACCCATAAAGTTATGAATCAATACATTGAAACAGGTGTACTGGACTTTGAAACACATTTGCGTGAACCCGTAATTGTGCATGAAAATGCCCAAGTTTTGATGGTGATGGAGCAATTGCGTCAAGCACCGCTGCAAATGGCGATTGTGCTGAATGAATACGGCTCGATTGAAGGCGTTGCCACACCCATTGATATTCTGGAAGCAATTGCAGGTGAATTCCCAGATGAAGATGCACTCGAAGCCAGTGCTGAAAGTTTGGAAGATGGCACATTATTGCTAGATGGTTCCATTGATATTCGCCACGTATCTTTATTATTAGGTCGTGATTTGGTGGATGAAAGCGAGCAATATTCAACTTTATCAGGCTATATTTTATTCCATTTGGGACGTTTGCCTGAAAATGGTGAAAAGCTGCTTTCCGATGGTTATGTTTTTGAAATTGTGACCATGGATGGACATAAAATTGAAAAAGTGCATTTGATTCAGCAGGAATCTTCAAGCGCATCATAAACTGAGTGCCAAACTGTATTTCAGTCTTGTGCTTCCGCTAAAATAGCCTGCATTGTCAGGCTGTTTTGGGGCTGTTGCCATTGCAAATATAGACGAAGTGTCAACAGACCCTATTATTGATTTAAATTTCTGGAATTTTCTATGCATCACTTGGCATGTCCGTGCGGGCAAGGCGATTATCAATACTGCTGCCAACCTTTACACGTAGGGCAGGCACATGCGGAAACTGCAAGCCAACTCATGCGTTCACGCTATAGTGCTTTTGCCTTACAACAAATTGATTATATTGTGCAAACCACTGCGCTAGGACAACAGGCAAGTCTGGATGTTGGCGCAATTGCAGATTGGAGCAAGTCGAATCAATGGTTAAAGCTCGAAGTGCTGAATAGCAATGAAAAGTTAGATAAAAGCCATGCCCAAGTTGAATTTAAAGCCCATTACCATGATGCTAAGCAGGCGCAAATTCACCATGAATTTTCCCATTTTGTGCAACATCAGGCACGCTGGTATTTTCTAGATCCGACCACAGGGCAACAGCCGACCATGAAACAGCCGTGTATTTGTGGTTCGGGTAAAAAATTTAAGCAATGTTGTGCGCAATTTTTATAACTTTATCTTGGTTTTTCGCTTATTATAACGCGCATCTATTGGCCTAGTGAAAGAAGGGCAAGTCCATGTTGTTGTTGGTCATTTACTTAATCGCGATTACCGCAGAAGCGATGACAGGCGCATTGTCTGCAGGGCGTCGCAGCATGGACTGGTTTGGTGTCACCTTAATTGCCTGTGTCACCGCATTGGGTGGTGGTTCGGTGCGAGATGTGTTATTAGGGCATTATCCACTGACTTGGGTCAAACATCCTGAATATTTGGTGCTGACCTGTATTGCAGCTTTTATCACCATTTTAATTGCCAAATGGATGCGTCATTTACGTTCCATTTTCTTGGTGCTCGATGCTTTAGGCTTAATTGGCTTCACTATTATTGGTTGTCAAATTGCTTTGGAAATGGGGCATGGCTTTGTGGTGTCTGCCGTTGCAGGCGTCTTAACAGGTGTGTCAGGTGGGATTCTGCGTGATATTCTGTGTAACGATGTGCCTTTAGTGTTCCGCCGTGAGCTATATGCCAGTATTTCTTTTGTGTCCGTGATTTGCTATTGGTTGTGTATCGAAATCGGTTTGTCGCTTGAATTGACCGTGATCTCAACACTTGTTTTTGGTTTTACTTTGCGTTTGATTGCGATTTATTTTGGCTTAGAAATGCCTAAATTTATTTATCAGGACGATGATGAACATTCAGCATCCTCTAAAGATGAAACCTAATTGGTTATAAGAATTGTATTGAATATCTAAATAGAAGCGAACCGATCACCAGATCGGTTTTTTAATGCTATCCACATCCTGTCAACTCATAGTATAAAAATACAACAGCAGTTGTGTTTTAGCCCATATCCTTTTAGCCAACTTAAAGAGTGTGTTATGGATTTAGTTTCGCGTGTGCAACGTCTACCCATTGGAAAATTCCACTATAGCCTACTGGTGGTGATTGGTCTGGGCTGGATGTTTGATGCCATGGATACAGGACTGATCTCCTTTATTTTGGCAAAGATGGCAGAAGACTGGAGCATGACTCCTGCCGAAAAAGGCATGGTGGTGTCAATTGGCTTTGTCGGAATGGCCATTGGGGCAGTCTTTTCGGGCGGTCTGGCTGATAAAATTGGACGGAAAACCGTATTTGCTACAACCTTGGTGATTTACAGTCTAGCCACGGCCGCCTGTGCCTTTGCACCGAATTTAACTTGGTTGCTGGTCTTTCGCTTTATTGTCGGTTTGGGTTTGGGCGGGCAACTTCCCGTAGCAGTCACTTTGGTCAGTGAGTACATTCCTGCGCATGTGCGTGGGCGTTTTATTGTATTGCTGGAAAGTTTTTGGGGCTTGGGGTGGTTGTGTGCGGCATTGGTTTCTTATTTTGTGATTCCAAAATTTGATTGGCACACAGCATTTTTAATTGGTGGTTTGCCTGCTTTATATGCCTTAGTCATCTGGAAAAAAGTCCCTGAATCTATCCCTTATCTGATCAATCGTGGTCGCATTGCCGAAGCACATGCACTGGTACAAAAGTTTGAGCGTCAATGTGGAGTTGAGGTCATTGAACACATTGAAGTTCAGCCTGTTTCCGCCAAACAGCATATTTCTTTTATCCAATTGTGGTCGGGGCCATTTGCGCGTCGTAGTTTAATGCTGTGGCTGATTTGGTTTGGTATTGTTTATTCCTATTATGGCATTTTCACTTGGTTGCCTAGTCTGTTGGTGCAGCAAGGCTACAGCATCGTACAGTCATTTGAATATGTGCTAGGCATGATTTTGGCACAATTACCTGGTTATATTGCAGCCGCCTGGCTGGTCGAAAAATTAGGACGCAAAGCCACACTGGCAGGTTTTATTGGCATGTGTGCCTTATCGGCGTACTTCTTTGGTCAGGCGGATAGCGTGGCGATGATCATGTTCTGGGGCTGTTTGATGTCGTTCTTCAACTTGGGCGCGTGGGGGGTGCTATACACTTATACCCCTGAACAGTACCCAACCAATATTCGTGCTTTTGGTTCAGGTTGGGCCTCGGCCATTGGACGCATGGGCGGTATTGTTGCCCCAATGGTGGTCACACACATGATGGTCATGCAAAATGGTTTTAGCTATGTCTTTATGATGTTTACCGCGGTTTTATTGGCCGTTGCCTTAGTGATTGTGGTGTTGGGTGAAGAAACTAAAGGCAAAACTTTAGAGTCGATAGGTTTGTAAAATGACTGCAAGCCATCGTATATTTTGCATTGCTGTTTTTTATAAAATGAATATTTTTACGGCATAAGACACAAATTGTCGCAGAGCATCCTTACTAGCCCTTGTGCAGGATGCTGCTGCGGCATAGCATAAGCCGATTGATACAAAAACAAATGATTTAGGACGACAGGTTTTATGACAAGCCTTGCGCATCATGCAACAGAAAACCGTTCCGTAGCAGAATTTACTGAACGTGCATACCTTAACTATGCCATGTACGTGATTATGGATCGTGCATTACCCCATATCAGCGATGGTTTAAAACCTGTACAGCGCCGTATTGTGTACGCCATGAGTGAGCTTGGACTCAAACACAGTGGCAAACCGAAAAAATCGGCACGTACCGTGGGGGATGTATTGGGTAAATACCATCCGCATGGCGATTTTGCTTGTTATGAAGCTATGGTGTTGATGGCGCAGCCGTTCAGTTATCGATATCCATTTATTGAAGGACAGGGCAACTGGGGGTCACCCGATGATCCTAAATCCTTTGCGGCCATGCGTTATACCGAAGCCAAACTATCGCAATATAGTGAAGTACTTTTGGCTGAATTGGGGCAAGGTACTTGTGATTGGCAAGATAACTTTGATGGCTCATTAAAAGAACCTGTCAATTTGCCTGCGCGCGTACCGAATATTTTGCTGAATGGCACCACAGGTATTGCAGTAGGGATGGCCACCGATATTCCACCGCATAACTTGCGTGAAGTGGTGAAAGGCACAATTGCCCTGATTCGCAACCCAAATTTAACCGATGAAAAAGTTGCAGAATATATTCCTGCACCAGATTTACCGACCAAAGCTGAAATTATTACCCCGCCTGAAGAATTGCTGAAAATGCAAAGTACAGGTCGCGGTAGTTACCGTATGCGTGCGGTGTACAGAATTGAAAAAAATGAAATCGTGATCACAGAATTGCCGTATCAGGTTTCGGGTTCAAAAATCATTACTCAAATTGCTGATCAGATGCAGGCGAAAAAATTGCCGTTGGTGAGTGACGTGCGTGATGAATCTGACCATCAAAACCCAACTCGTTTGGTGATTGTGCTGCGTTCCAACCGTATTGATGCCGAAGCAGTGATGAGTCACTTATTTGCCACGACCGATTTAGAATCGAGCTATCGTGTCAATATGAACATGATTGGCGCAGATGGTCGTCCACAGGTGAAATCAATTCGTCATATTTTGCTGGAATGGATTGAGATTCGTAAAAATACCGTCACACGTCGTTTGCAATATCATCTCAATAAAATCGAAAAGCGACTGCACATTTTAGCAGGTTTGCTGATTGCCTATTTAGATATTGATACCGTGATTCGGATTATTCGTGAAGAAGATCATCCTAAAGCCGAGTTGATGGCACATTTTGGTATTGATGAAATTCAGGCCGAAGCCATTTTGGAATTAAAGCTACGCCATTTGGCCAAGCTTGAAGAAATGGAAATTCGCCGTGAACAAGAAGAATTAGAGGCACGCGCAGCCATTATTCGTGAACAATTGGCCAATCCTGAATCGTTGAAAAACTTAATTATCAGTGAGTTAAAAGAAGACGCGAAAAGGTTTGGTGATGATCGTCGTTCACCTATTGTATTGCGTGCCGAAGCGACTGCAATTAATGAACAAGATATGCTACCTGCCGATCCTGTAACGGTGGTGTTGTCTGAAGCAGGCTGGATTCGGTGTGCTAAAGGGCATGAAGTTGATGCGGAAAATCTGAACTTCCGTGCGGGTGATCAATATCTCAGTCATGCACAAGGCAAGTCTAATCAGCGCGTCTATATTTTAGATGATACGGGGCGTAGTTATGCGTTGCCAATTAATAGCCTGCCTTCGGCACGAGGTTTGGGTGAACCATTAAGTTCAAAACTTGCTCCTGCCAGTGGTGTTGGCTTTAAACAATTGCTGATTGCCGATGATGAGGCTGAAATTCTAGCAGTCAGTAGTAAAGGTTATGGTTTTAAAACACAGGCCAAACAGTTAGATACCAGTGCTAAAGCAGGTAAAGCATTCCTGTCTTTGCCTGAACAATCGACCGTGATGAACTTGCAAATGATTGAACACGCGAGTCATGTTGCACTGCTCAGTTCAGCAGGGCGTTTACTGGTGATTGAGCTGTCAGAATTGCCAATTTTGAACAAAGGTAAAGGTAATAAATTGATACAACTTGAGGAAAAAGATCAGTTGGTGTCTATGTTACCTTTAAGTTTAGATGAAACAATTCAAGTATTTGCAGGACAGCAACAACTCAAACTCAAAGGTGATGATTTGCTGAAGTATGTGGCGAAGCGCGGCACGAAAGGTCATCTCTTACCACGCGGTTACCAAAAAGCAAATAAACTGTTAATTCAAAGATAATACTAGCGTTTTTTAAGCAAAATACGTTATATATGGTTTGTGTTCGTGAAAATGGATGCAATACAGGGCATAAACAAGCAAACAACGACGTCTTGTATTGAGAAAAATAGTTTAAAACTAAGGATTACTGATTGGAGAAATTGGCATTATGGAAAAGATTTGGTTTGCTGAATACCAAAAGACGGGAATTCCAGAAACTGTAGAACTGCCTGCAGAAAATACGTCACTCGTAGACATTTTTGAACGTAATTTCCAAAAATTTGGTTCACGTGATGCCTTTATCTTTATGGATAAAGTTTTAAGCTTTAGTGAACTAGAAGAAGCTAGCCGTAAATTTGCAACTTATTTACAAAGTTTAGGTTTGGCACCAGGCTCGCGTGTTGCGGTGATGATGCCGAACGTACTTCAATATCCAGTAGTTGCATTAGGGGTGTTGCGTGCAGGCTTAGTATTGGTGAACGTGAACCCACTTTATACTTCACGTGAGTTAGAGCACCAATTAAATGACTCTGGTTCTGAAGTTTTAGTGATTATCGAAAACTTTGCATCGGTTTATCAGGCAATTATTGGTAAAACTCCTGTGAAGCATGTGGTTGTTGCTTCTGTGGGCGATATGCTAGGTGCATTAAAAGGCACGTTGGTGAATTTTGTTTTACGTTCAGTGCGTAAGCAAATTCCTGCATGGAACATTCCGGGTCACGTTAAATTTAACGCAGCAATGTCTAAAGTAAGCCCAAGCAACTACAAACGCCCAAGCTTAACTTTAAGTGATACGGCTGTGTTGCAATACACGGGTGGTACAACAGGTGTATCTAAGGGTGCAGAATTAACACACCGCAACCTTGTGGCAAACATGCTGCAATGTGATGGTATTTTCCAGAGTAAATTCGGTGCACAAGATGGTCAGCCAGATGACCGTATTTTCTGTGCATTGCCGCTGTATCACATCTTTGCATTCATGGTGTGTGCGCTTTACGGCATGTACAAAGGTCAGGCAAACGTCTTAATTCCAAACCCGCGTGACTTACCTGCGGTGATGAAAGAATTACGCAAATATCAACCAACTTTCTTCCCTGCGGTGAATACTTTATTCAATGCGCTTGTGAACAATGAAGAGTTTAAACAGCTTGATCACAGCAAATTGAAAATGGCGATGGGCGGGGGTATGGCAGTATTACCATCAACTGCTGAAGCATGGAAAAAAGTGACAGGCACTAACATCATTGAAGGTTATGGCTTGTCTGAAACTTCGCCAGTTGCAACGGCAAACCCGCCTGCATCTGAAGAATTCACTGGCACAATTGGTATTCCATTACCATTAACTGAAGTGGCTATTTTGGATGATGACGGCAATGAAGTTGCACTGGGTGAGCAAGGTGAAATTTCAATCCGTGGTCCACAAGTCATGAAAGGCTATTGGAACCGTCCAGATGAAACCGACAAAGTCATGATTAATGGTTTCTTCCGTACAGGTGACATTGGTGTTATGGATTCACGCGGCTATGTGAAAATTGTAGACCGTAAAAAAGACATGATTTTGGTATCAGGTTTTAACGTTTATCCATCTGAAATTGAAGAAGTGATTGCGAAGCATCCGAAAGTATTGGAAGTGGCTGCAATTGGTGTACCAGATGAAAAATCAGGTGAAGTGCCAAAACTGTTTGTGGTGAAAAAAGATCCATCATTAACCACAGAAGAAGTATTAGCATTCGCTAAAGAGAACTTAACTGGCTATAAACGCCCACGTTATGTGGAGTTTATGGATGAATTGCCAAAATCGAACGTAGGCAAAATCTTGCGTAAAGATTTGCGTAAAACTGCGTAATTCATTCTGCTTTGAAATAAAAACGCCCCCGAAAATTCAGGGGCGTTTTTTTATATGCTTAGAAAATTGATTGCTTCTTGTTCAACATAGATGAAGTATTAACAGACCCTACTCTTTCATCAGCCAACGGTCAAAGTAACGACGCCCAACACCCACAATACCCAAGAAAATAAACATCGCACCAAATTGGCGACTAAAACCTGATTGATTAAAACTGCCATAACTTAAAATATTATCAATTAAGCAATACACCACAATCACAATAATCCAGTGCCAGAGCGGTAAGCGCTTAATCCCCACCGCATAAAACGCCACCCAAAGCACAACGAAGGTAAAAATGGTCGACCATACGTTCATGTTGGCGCAAATCACCATCAATAAAAATGCCACAATAGGCAACACAATTTTTAAAACACGATCCACTCGCAGTTGATGTTGGCGCTGCTTTTCAAGTACATCTAACATTTCCTTTTGATCTGGGCTGACCATAATGGATCCTTTATATAATTCCTTAAAACATGCTATTTAACAAAATTTATTCAAGAAATGCCATGTTATGATAAGTTCTCAATACAGTTTATGAGAAAAAATTGATGCAAAGCATAAGTGGAATTGTTTATCTAATTATAATTGCTTGCTTATTGCCGTATGTCTTTGCTGTTGTCGCAAAAATGGCAGGCGGCTTTAAACGCGAAGATAACCAAAATCCACGTGAATTTTTAGCCAAAACCACAGGTTTTGCTGCACGTGCTAACGCCGTACAGCAAAACAGTTTTGAAAGCCTGCCTTTGTTTATTGCTGCAGTGCTCATGGCGGAATATATGGTCATCCCACAAGTGGTGGTGATGATGTTTGGTATTGCTTATATTGTGCTGCGCATTATTTATGGAATTTGTTATTTAGCCAATTGGGCGACGCTGCGTTCAATTGTTTGGATGCTGTCTTTACTTTGCCCTATTTGTATTTTACTGATGGTGATTAAACTGACCTGATCAAGTCAGGTGTGAAAATATGTATTTTTGCCTTGCAGATGTATAATCGCGCAGTAATTCAGGACAGAAAACCGTTATAATTGACGCGGTTTTAAAAAGATTTAACTTGTTTAAGAGTGATGCTATGAGCTACAGCAATATCCCTGCGGGTAAAGATGCACCAAATGACATCTATGTGATCATTGAAATTCCTGCCAATGCAGCGCCAATCAAATACGAAATTGACAAAGATTCTGATGCATTATTTGTAGACCGTTTCATGGGTACAGCAATGTTCTACCCAGCAAACTACGGTTATGTACCTAATACACTTTCTCTTGATGGTGATCCACTTGACGTATTGGTTGTAACGCCACACCCAGTAGAGCCAGGCTCTGTGATCCGTTGCCGTCCTGTCGGTAAACTGAACATGGAAGATGATGGTGGTGTTGATGCGAAACTGGTTGCAGTTCCACACGACAAATTGACTCCAATTTATAAAGATGTTCAAGAATATACTGATCTTCCACCATTATTGATCAGCCAAATTGAACACTTCTTCCAGCACTATAAAGACTTAGAGCCAGGCAAATGGGTTAAGTTAAGTGGTTGGGAAGGTGCTGATGTTGCGAAACAAGAAGTATTGAACTCAATTGAAGGCTACAAAGCTGCAAATCCATAATTTGCGTAGCCTGTTTGGCTTTTACATAAAAGCTAAAATATAAAAAAACCTGCACAGAATATGTGCAGGTTTTTTTATTGGATTGGCTATTCTGAGAAATTAGAATAATTTCACAGGAATATCTAACCAGATACGCCATTCATTAGTTGAGCCAATACCTTCGCTGTTATTCACTTTTTGGTTATTGTAGCTACTACTTGAACGCAAGTAAGAGTAGCGTAAGCGTAAGCTCGCATCTTTAAATGCACCAGATTGAACGGTGTATTTCACTTGGTTGAAAAATTCATGTTCTTCAGCTTGATCAATAATTTCAGTTCGATTGTTGCGATCCGCAACATCAATATCCCAACCGTAAACAAATGCACTTGTCCAGTTCAAGCCAGGTAAACCGTGGTTTTTAAAGTTGTAGTTATATTGCAAGCCAACTGATTTTTCATCATTGCCGTTGAAATCAGATAAGTATGAATTTGGTACATAAATACTTTGTAGACCATCTGCATTGTATGCATAGTCGTAACCTGTATTGCCAGCATTATCTTGATAAGCCAGCATTACATTGTGAGCATCTTTATTATAGGTTGCCGAAACTCCCCAAATAGTGTTTTCACGGTCTGCAAGGTTATCTGTAGTATGTGAACCTGTGGCTGCACCAGCTTCCCACTGTGTGTTATAAGCCACAGCATCTAAGGTTACATTTGCATCGTTAGGTACAGCAAAGTTGTAATTTGCATTGGCATAGTGGCGTTCTAATTTATCTTTAACATCTACCCCATAATAAGAGGCATTAACTTGGTCGTTAAATTTGTATTTTGCACCCCAGAAAATAGCACTATCCAAACCTTGTTGGTCTGAGCTGATGTCATTTGACCATTGGTTTTTAGTAAATTTACCACCAATTAACGTCAAGTCTTTAATTTCGTTACTTTCAATATAAAGACCAGTGTAGTATTCAGGTGTTAAGCGTGCTGTATTGCTTGCAATTACTGGTATTTCAGATACTTGCGTACCATATTTAGCTGTTGTATTTGATACGCGTGCTTTTACATAAGCACCACCACGTGCCCAGTGGTCATAAGCAGAACCATCGTTGTGGACTGGAATCATTTGGTTGCCAGTATTTTTGTTTTCACCTAGTTTGAATGAAGCATCACCAATGATACCTGCACCAAAACCAACAATACCTTTAGTAAAGCCAGAATCTAGATTGATAATTGCTGTTTGAGCTGCAGAGCTTGTGTCGTTTGTTAGTCCATCTTTTTTATCACGATTCAAATAACCTGTACGGAATAAAACCGAACCGTTTGCGTCTTCTACAAAGCCTTTAGATTCACTTTGTTCGCTAGCAAATGCAGTTGAAACAAGCGCTGCGTTGATCAGCAACGCAAGTGTTAATTTTTTAGATTGCAGCATTGGGAGATGGCCTCATGCAGTAAATGTGTAGTTGAAACGTAGGCGAATTGTATCGCTATTTATGCGCGAAAATATCACTTTTAAAGCACTTATGACACTAAAGTTAAGCATTTTTTCGATAAACTGTGGGGTCATTAAAAATATCGACTTTTCAAAAGTTGAATAAATATTTTATTTTTTAGTAAAAATAAAAACATAATTTTAAATTTATTGAATTGCTGTAATTTACCAAAATGAAGCGCATCTGAAACTTTTTTGTAACTCGCACATTAAAAATACAGTTTGTTTAATATTTCAACAGTTTAAAGTGTGATAAAAGGTCGTAAAACACAACATAAGCCTTAAAATGGCGTGAAATTTTTTCTGTGATGCAGTTATCTTTTGAGTCTAACTTTGGATGATAGGTGAGTTGGAAAATGAATTTATAAATCTTTATTTGAATTAAGAGTATAAAAATTACATTTTATTTAAGCTTTGAGTAATAGCTTTTGGCTATTACGGATTTCATGTGAAACATCGGTGTTTAGTTTTGGCATTACGATGAAAACAGAACTGTTTAAGCAGATATTTTATACATAACTTTTATATGGTCGTTGGCTTGCGAAAATTAAAATTGATCTATCGTTTTGGTCATTGAATTATTTTTGATGTGAAGATTGAAGTGTCGCGTCGTATATTGATGTCAAATTTTGGTGCAGAAATCTAGTGCAGTTTAGGACAGGATTTCTGTCTGTTCACTGAGTTTTGATAGTTGATGGCGTAAGGATGAACAGAGGATAGGCATGACTTTCTATTTTTTGATCAGGATAGGCTTGTGATTCTTGACTGCACTTTTTTAGGTATGTGATTTAGCTTTATTGCTATGCAAGGATGCAAAAAATAATCATAGCACTGTGTAAATTCATGTTTAAAGTGCAGTGGTTATAAGACGAGTATTGATGCAAATCAAAATTCATTCCAATCAAAACAAAAAACACACTAAAAATAATTGATGTATAACAATAGTTTAAATTTATATCTATTGCTTTTAAACGTAAAATTGCTGTTCTGAATTTCATCGTTGGCATAGAGTTTGCAATTCCTTCATTGAGTCAAAAAAAATAGACAAAGGCATCTCATCCGATGCAGGGGGAATCTAAAATGAAATTCGTACTTCAAACACTTTCTTTGGCGATGTTCGCAGCCACATCAAGTCTCAGCTTTGCTGCAGAAAATGCGACAGGCATGTCGTTTAGCGGGACAGCAGCCTTAACCAGTGATTATCGCTATCGTGGTTTAACTCAAACCTTTAATGATCCCGCAGTGCAAGCAGGTTTTGCTCTCAGCCATGATTCTGGCGTGTATGCAGGCGTGTGGGGTTCCAATGTCGATTTTGGTGGTACGGCACATTTAGAGCTTGACCCTTATATGGGCTATACCACAAGCCTAGATTATTTTGCCAGCAAACCCATTTTGGATGTGGGTTTTTGGTATTACGCCTACCCAAGTGAGAGCGATTTAAACTGGCTCGAAGCTTATGCAAAATTAGGTTTTAGTGATGTTTTGTTTAAAGATGCCAGCTTATTAACAGCCATTAACTACAGTAATGATTTCTTAGGTGGTGACACCGATGCTTGGTATTTCAATGCCACTTATACCGCACCCATTGGAAGTACCGGCTTTTCTGGGGTTGCTGGATTAGGTTACACCCAAGCAGATGACTTTGATTTTGGCGGTGGAAAAGACAGCTATGTAGATTGGAAAGTCGGTGTAAGCTATAACTTTGCTTCAGTTGAAGGTTTATCTGCTGAATTGGCTGCTGTAGGAACTGATATTGATACCGATGGTTTTTCGCATGCGGCAAAGCGTGGCGTTGAAACAGGAGCTGTATTTACTTTAACTAAAGCCTTCTAAAGATAGGGCTACGACGATAAATAAAAGCTTCAGTTTGGAGTGAAACTTAAAACAATAAAAACAACTCGCCCATTGTCAGGCATGGCAATGGGCTTTTTTTCATCTCTTAGACTTTCAATCAGGCTTCATGGGCACGATAAGACAGCGCTTCACTCAAATGTGGACTTTGAATCTGTTCACTTTGGGCTAAATCTGCAATGGTGCGTGCCACCCGTAACACCCGATGATAAGCACGCGCCGATAAGTTCAAACGCTGCTGCGCAATGGCTAAAATATTTTGGGCAGTATTATCTAAGTGTGCAAATTGCTCTAATTGTTTGGGACTGAGCGCCATGTTTAAACACTCTTGGCGTTGCAATTGTCGTGTATATGCTTGAATGACACGGCTTCGCACGGTTTCAGAATTTTCCACTGGTCGGGTGTCCTGTAATTCATGTGCTTGCAGAGGTGGTACATCAATGTGTAAGTCGATACGATCCAATAACGGCCCTGAAATACGGTTTTGATAGCGTTTAATACTTTCTGCAGAACATTGGCAGCGCACATCCTGATTAAAAGCATAACCACAAGGACAGGGATTCATGGCGGCAATTAGTTGAAAGTTGGCTGGAAAGGTAATTTGCCGAGAAGCGCGGGAGATCACAATTTCTTTGGACTCTAAAGGTTGGCGCAGCACTTCTAACACTTTTTTATCAAATTCAGGTAATTCATCTAAAAATAAAACGCCTAAATGCGCCAAGGTAATTTCACCGGGTTTGGGATATGAGCCTCCACCGACCAAGGCTACAGCAGAAGCGGTATGATGTGGGGCGCGAAAAGGACGCTGTCCAAACGTATGCGGGCTATTGGCCACTGAATAGATACTGGCAACCTCTAAATTTTCCTGCATATTCAATGGCGGTAAAATACTGGAAAGCCTAGATGCCAATAAGGTTTTGCCTGTACCGGGTGGGCCTTTGAATAGCAATGAATGTCCACCTGCAGCCGCAATTTCCAAAGCACGTCGTGGGCGCAACTGTCCTTTAACATCGACTAAATCAAAGGCGGAATGTGATAACTGTGGTTGGGCAGTCGCGGTGACTTTATTTAAAGGCTGGCTTTGTGCCAAATGTTCGCAAACTTGTTTTAAATGTGTGGCGGCAAAGACTTCAAAGTCAGGCAATTGAGCAGCTTCTTGTGCATTTTGTTCAGGTAAAACCAAACGATGCTGTGCCTGTTGGCAGGCAATCGCAATACTGAGTGTGCCTGTGGTGGGACGCAATTGACCATCTAAAGCCAATTCTCCAATAAACTCTAAACTTTCAGTGCTTTGTTCGGGCAATTGTCCCGAAGCAATTAAAATGCCTAAAGCAATGGCTAAGTCCAAACGCGAACCATCTTTGGGCAAGTCGGCAGGCGCTAAATTAATGGTCAGACGTTTGGTCGGAAATTGAAAACCACTGTTAATAATGGCAGAGCGTACCCGATCTTTACTCTCACGTACGGCAGCTTCGGCTAGACCGACAATGGTTAAAGAAGGTAAACCTTGACTCAGATGGACTTCGACTTCAATTGCAGGGGCGTGCAAGCCGAGCAGCCCCCGCGTATACACTTTGGCAAAAGACATTATTATTATGATCCGTTTTGGTGCGTTATTTTTATAGGTGTTTGGTCTTTTATGGCACTAAATTGGTGCTTATTTTTTGATCTGCATCTTTTGTTCGAGCATTTCGACTTGTTTTAACAATTCATTTAAACGCAAATTGGCATTATTCAGCGCGGTACGTTGGCGATCTAGCTCATCTTGAGAGACCAAATCCATTTTTGTCACGGCTTCATTCAGTAAAGCACGTAAATTATGTTCTAAATCTTTTTTGGGTTGTTCAATTTGTTCCAAAATGGCTTGTAATAAAGTTTCAATCATTGTTGTTTCCACACAGATGGACAAAGGTAGGCAGTGTAGCACTGGTCTTGAATAGACTATAGCATTTCAGACGAAATATGGATTTATTCGATGAGTAAAATCGTAAATTTTCTAGTAAATATGTCTATTTTTTGAAGATCAAAACCATATAAATGTATAAAATAAGGTATAAAGAAAACTCATGTCACGGTTTCTAATTTCCCCCGACCTTAGAACTTTGGCATGGAATTTGAACATAAAACCTTACTGGTGAATTAAGCCGAAGGAAAACAAACATGAAGCTCGTAACTGCAATTGTAAAACCCTTTAAATTAGATGATGTGCGTGAAGCATTATCTGAAATTGGTGTTCAAGGGATCACCGTAACAGAAGTCAAAGGCTTCGGTCGCCAAAAAGGTCACACCGAACTTTATCGTGGCGCTGAATACGTCGTTGACTTTTTGCCTAAAGTTAAAATTGAAATCGCAATTAGCGATGAAATGGTGGATTCGGTGATTGAGTCAATCACTCGTGTTGCTAGTACAGGCAAGATTGGTGATGGCAAAATCTTTGTGACTAACCTCGAACAAGTCATCCGTATTCGTACAGGTGAAACGGGTGCAGACGCTGTTTAAGAAAATGGCACGAAGTTTGCTGAGTACCTAATAACTCACAAAAACAAAGGTCGGGGGACACAAATGAAAAAAATGCTACTCGCGCTGAGTCTATCAGGCGCACTTCTTGGTGGTTCTGTTGCTTGGGCTGAAGAAGCCGTAACAGCCACCGCACCAACTTCAGATGTTGCAGTGCTTGAAACTGCCGAAACATCTCCTATCGAAACAACAAATGCAACAACAGAAGTTGCAGCCGTAGCAGAAGTCAGCACGACTGAAGCTGCTGAACCAGAAGCTGTATTAGATACAGGCGATACCGCTTGGATTTTAGTTTCGACTGCTTTAGTTTTACTCATGACCATTCCTGGTTTGGCACTGTTTTATGGCGGTATGGTACGCAAGAAAAACGTACTCAATACTATGGCTTATAGCTTTGTAGCAGCAGCCGTGGTCAGTATTGCCTGGGTTGCAGTGGGCTATAGTTTGGCTTTTGGTGAAGGTAATGCCTTTATTGGTGGTCTAGACAAAGTCATGCTGGCAGGCATTGGTACCGATGCGCTCAGTGGCAGTATTCCTGAAATTCTATTTGTGATATTTCAAATGACCTTTGCCATCATTACTGTGGCAATTATCAGTGGTTCAATTGCAGAACGAATGAAGTTTGGTGCCTTTGTTGCCTTTATCGCGATTTGGGTGGTCGTGGTCTACGCACCAATTACCCACTGGGTATGGGGTGGTGGTTGGTTAGGCAATGATGGTGCTCTCGACTTTGCTGGTGGTACTGTTGTTCATATTAACTCGGGTGTTGCAGGTTTAGTTGCTGCATACATGTTGGGCAAACGTATGGGCTTGGGCCGTGAATCTATGGCTCCGCACAACCTGACTTTGACTGTACTGGGTGCAAGTTTACTCTGGGTGGGCTGGTTTGGTTTCAACGGTGGTTCTGCTTTAGGTGCCAATGGTGCAGCGGGTTATGCCTTAGTTGTGACTCAAGTGGCAGCCGCAGCCGCAGCAATTGCATGGCTTGTAGCAGAAAAACTGGTACGTGGTAAAGGTTCTGTATTAGGTGCTGCATCGGGTGCTGTAGCAGGTTTGGTGGTGATTACTCCAGCAGCAGGTTTTGTGACTGTTGGTGGTGCATTAGCGATGGGTTTAATTGGTGGTGTGGTATGTTTCTGGGGTATTACTGCCTTAAAACGCGCCCTGAAAGCTGATGACTCTCTAGATGCCTTTGGACTACATGGTGTAGGTGGTATTGTTGGTGCAATTTTAACAGCCTTCTTTGCCAGCGAGTTTATTATGGGCGATGCTGCACCAAGCAACTTGATGAGCCAACTTTGGGTGCAAGTTGAAGGTGTGTTAGCGACCATTGCTTACTCTGCTGTACTGACTTTCATCATCTTAAAAGTAATTGATCTAACCATTGGTATTCGTGTGGCTGCAGAAGATGAGCGTATGGGACTCGACTTAAGCCAACATGGTGAACGTGTAGAATAATCTAGACAGTACATAATCAATATATTGTGTAAAACAGCCCTTCGGGGCTGTTTTTTTTCTATATGTTGCGTAAAACTCTACAAAGTTTGGAATTTTTGCTACACTGCATTTTCATTCAAATTTGTGCAATTAAACCGCTATGCATTGTCCATTTTGCAACGCTGCAGACAGTAAAGTGATTGACTCACGTTTGGCGGCAGAAGGCTGCCAAATTCGCCGACGTCGTGAGTGTATTGGCTGTGGTGAACGCTTCACCACTTTTGAAAGTTATGAAGTCGTCATGCCACGTGTGATTAAATCGGATGGGAAAAGTGAACCCTTCGATGAGGCCAAGCTGCGTCGTTCACTGATGCATGCTTTACAAAAGCGTCCTGTGACCCAAGAGCAAATCGAAACTGTACTCAGCGACATCCAATTACAAATTCGCCGTTTGGGTGAGCGCGATGTGAAATCGCGTACCATTGGTGAAATTGTCATGCAGGCCTTATTTGCACTGGATCATGTGGCGTATGTTCGTTTTGCTTCGGTGTATCAAGACTTTCAGGATGTCGAAGCGTTTCGTCGTCAAATTGAACAAATGCAGTTACGTGAGCAATAAACCCTCATGTCAGCAAAAAGCACACAACATCTGAATATGACTGAATCCACTTCCAATTTACCACCCGATGATCTTTTTTGGATGCGTCGTGCGATTGTATTGGCACGTTTGGGGCAATACAGCACCAAACCCAATCCAAATGTCGGCTGTGTGATTGTCAAAGATGCGCAATTATTGGGCGAAGGTTATCATCCGCGTGCAGGGCAACCGCATGCCGAAGTCTTTGCTTTACGTCAGGCAGGTGAACAGGCACGTGGTGCAACTGCCTATGTAACTTTGGAACCGTGCGCGCACTATGGGCGCACGCCACCTTGTGCCAAAGCATTGGTCGATGCAGGTGTGGCCAAAGTGGTGGTGGCATGTCCAGACCCAAATCCATTGGTGGCAGGTAAGGGTGCTCAGATTTTAAAAGATGCAGGCATTCAGGTGGAGGTCGGTGTGGCAGAAGCTGAAGCGCGTCAGTTAAATTTAGGCTTTTTAAAAGCCATGGCTACGGGCATGCCCTATGTGCGTTTAAAAGTAGCTTCAAGTTTGGATGGTCGCACGGCAATGGCTTCGGGTGAATCCAAATGGATCACAGGCACGGCTGCACGTGCCGATGTGCAGCATTGGCGGGCAATTTCTGCTGCAGTATTAACGGGGATCGACACGTTACTGGCCGATGACTGTCTGCTTAATGTACGCCACTTAGCGGGTGTAGATGACACTCACAGCGTAGTACAACCTAAACGGATTATTTTAGATCGCCAAGGTCGTTTGCCTTTGAGCGCACAAATTTTGCAGCAGCCTGAAACGGTGATGGTGATGGGACCGTATCGTGCAGAGTTGGCTGCTTTGGGCGTGTTACAATTGGAACCGCAACCTTTAGCCACCTTACTTGCCCAATTGGTACAGCAACATCAAATTTATGATGTATTGGTTGAAGCGGGAGCAACCTTATCGACCGCTTTCTTGCAGGAAGATTGGGTAGATGAAGTGATCAGCTATGTGGCACCTACATTGTTAGGGAGCTCGGCTCGTACCATGTTTAATGCAGAATTTGAGCAGATGTCAGAGCAACTTCGATTTAAACTTTACGATGTCACTCAATTGGGTGATGACGTGCGCCTTAGGTTAATTCCTTCTCAAGAGACACTATGAGTTCAGAGTCAACGGTTTATCATAAACGCCGTCATGCGGCACGCACTACTGATGAGTATTTATTTCATCAGTTAGTGCCTTATTTGGGCAATAAACGCCGTTTGCTGCATCTGATTTTAGAAGCGCTTGAACAGACAGGAACGCTGCATCCTAAAAATGGTCGTGCCCCAATTTTTGCCGATTTTTTTGCAGGTTCAGGAGTGGTATCACGTTTGGCGCGCCAAAATGGTTATCGCGTGATTGCCAATGATTGGGAACCGTACAGCCATGCCTTAAACCATGCGATTTTGGCCTGCACTGAAGCACCTGCATTTAAAGAATTAGGCGGCTATCAAAAAGCCATTGATTATTTGAACCGTTTGCCTGAAGTCAAAGGCTGGGTGACGCATAATTTATGTCCGCGCAATGACGAGATTTATGACCCAAGTCGTGACCGTTTGTTCTTTAAACGTCGAAACGGCATGCGCATAGATGCGATTCGTCAACAAATTGCCACGTGGCAAGCGCAGGGCGCCATTGATGATGTCGAGATGTCGGCATTGTTGGCGCCGTTGTTGTACTCTGCCAGTTTTGTCAGCAATACCAGCGGGGTGTTTAAAAGCTTCCACCACGGCTGGGGCGGCAAAACCCAAACTGCACTCGAACGAATTGAATCATTATTGTGGCTCACGCCAAGTCGTTTTTGTGACATTGGCGAACCGAATAAACCTGCTGCAGAAATGTGGTGTGTAGATGCCCAACATCTTGCCAATCAAATGAGTGGTTTTGAGGTGGATGTGGCTTATTTAGACCCACCGTATAATCAACATGCTTATAGCAGTAACTATCATGTGTTAAATGCCTTAACTTTGTGGGATCAGATTGATTTACCAACTCCAGACACCAAAGGCTTTAAAAGCGGTATTGACCGCGCATGGCGCAAAGAACGCCCAAGTCCATACAACTCATCTAAGTACGCCAAAGAGGCGTATGAAACCTTATTGGACACCATTAATGCACGTTTTATTCTAACCAGTTATTCTACCGATGGTAATATTAGTGCCACAGACTTGTTGCAAGCCAATTTAAAACGCGGTCGAGTGACGTTATTGACGCAAGATGTTCCGCGTTATCGCGTGAGTAAACAGCGTCAGTCTGAGCGTGCGCGTGTACTGGAATTTATTGTGATTACCGATACGCATGCCAAGTCAGGCCCACCTATTCGCCAGTTGTTAGGGCAACTTTACCATTTTGCAGAATTGGGTGGTGTAGACACCTCAGGTGTGAGTACCCAATTGGCGTTGTGGTAAATCCACAAATCCTCAGTGAATGAGAGAAAAGATTATGTTTACAGGCATTATTGAAAGTTTAGGTAAAGTAGAAAGCCTGCAAAGTGTGGGCGGTGATGTACGTTTGCGTATTCAGACTGATTTGGATATGTCGGATGTGCATTTGGGCGATTCAATCGCCACCAATGGTATTTGCCTGACTGTGATTGAATGGGGCGACAATTGGTATGCCGCAGATGTTTCCCGTGAAAGTTTAAACCGTACCACTTTAGGCACATGGAAAGTGGGGCAGCCTGTGAATGTTGAAAAAGCCATGCTGCCGACCACACGTTTTGGTGGGCATATCGTAAGTGGTCACGTTGATGCAGTCGGTGAAATTACCGTGGTACGTGAAGATGCACGTTCGATTTACTATGAAGTAACCGCACCTGCAGAAATTGCCAAATACTTGGCAGAAAAGGGTTCGGTGACAGTTGATGGGATTAGCCTGACCATTAACCATTTACGCGGTAATGTCATTAGTCTGAATTTAATTCCGCACACGGCAGAGCGTACCAATATTGGCACATGGAAAGTTGGTAGCAAGGTCAACTTAGAAGTGGATGTCTTGGCACGTTATATTGAGCGTTTGCTCTTGGGCGATAAAGCGGCAGAAACAACGCAGCAGTCTAAAATTAGCATGGAATTCTTGGCAGAAAATGGCTTTTTAAAATAAGCACTGAGCCGAATGAAATTTAAACAGTCTGATTGAAAAATTAGACTGTTTTTTTGTTTTTAGGGATAATTAAAGAAATATAGATAGTTTTTTCATCATAAACACCCTTTTGGCTTAATGTAGATGATTGATTTTTTAATGAATTTGGAACACTGGTTACCATTATTACTCGATAATTATGGTCTGTGGATTTATGCCATTTTGTTTCTGATTATTTTTGCAGAAACAGGTTCCGTGTTCATGTTTTTTTTACCAGGCGATAGTTTGCTGATCGCCATTGGTGCCTTGTGTTCCACTACCGATGTGGTGCATTTGCACTATATGGGGGTTTTGCTTTTTGTCGCTGCGGTCTTGGGGTATAGCGTCAACTATTACACTGGACGAATTCTAGGTGTGAAGTATTTTCATCAACATTCACGTTATTTCAAACCTGAATATATTGTAAAAACTAACCATTATTTTATGAAACATGGCGGCAAAACTATTTTAATGGCGCGTTTTATACCGTTTGTACGTTCATTTGCACCCTTTGCGGCAGGGTCTGGGCACATGCCTTTGGCGACTTTTAGTTTTTATAATGTGGTGGGTGCTGCCGTGTGGGTTTTTTCTTTAATGGCAATAGGTTATGGTTTGGGCAATATTTTGTCTTGGTTGGGTGATTGGATTTAATTCCTAATGTTTCCTATTTTCTTATTCTAAATCCAAAGCGATAACTCAAAAAACTGATTGACGACCACAAAAAAGCCCACCGTGTGGACTTTTGGTCTGGTTCAGTTTTAGTGTTTGGTGACAATTAATTCTGTGCCACCCAAGCGCGAGCTAAAAGTATCGTTTGTTTGAATTGAAAACTTACCCTTTTCCGCTTCTTTAGACAAATAAATGCTTAATGATTGGAAATCTGCACGACTGATCCATAAATCCTGAGCACGAATACTGCACTGTTCGCCCGTATTAAGATGGTCGATTTTGCCTGAAATTTTCGTCAAGATATCCATTTGAAACCCGAGATTGTCAAAATTATTAAGAAGATAAAAGCTGAAAATTCAACTTTTTCTGGATGACAATCATGAGACAAAATTATTTCATTTTGATGACACTTGATTTAAGGCTATGGGCGAATAGGGGGTAAAAGTAAATTTATTCTTTAGAAAAACTTGAATTTTTTAAGATATAGTCAATTTCTTCTTGGGCTGCGGCATGCAGTCGCGCACGAAAGATCGTTACCGCCTGCTCAATTTGAGTTTCGGCTTCTAGCTCTAAACGCAAACGTACACTTTCAAGTTCAGAAACAATTTGATCATCACTTACCGCAGTTGCGGCTTGATTAAAAGTCACTGCAGGTAATTCAGGATTTTGCTCATAACGTGCAGTATAGTTTGAAATTTCCTGATCCAGACTTTGACGCATCAACTCAAGTGCTTGAGTTTGTTCTGCAAAGCGTTGCGCTTCATCTTGCTGTAGCTGTGCAGCATAAGCGGCTTGTTCTGCACGTTGCTGTTCTAATTTGAGTTCGAGTGCCAATTGGCGACGTTGCCGTGCTTCTTCAATCAAACGTGCTTTCAGGTCAGCATAGGCTTGTTCAATTTTTTCCTGTGATTGTTGCTGAGCGCGCTGATCTTCTGCAATCCAGTTGTGTAATTGCGTTTCAGGTTGCAAGACCTCACAAATTCGATGCAGATCATCCATAAATGTCTGGCGCACAGCCTGAGGCGCGGTTAACCAGCGCTGTTTAAAATCTGAGCCGACATTTAAAGTCACCGCATCTCTCCTTATTTTGAGCAGTATTTTTAAAAAAACGTTTTAAAATTAAAGCTTAAACGTCTGTGGTTCTATGCCCAAACGTCGATATTGTTTAAATTTTTCACGTCCAAGCACTTTAGCTGCTTCGTGATTTTCAATAATCTCAATAATGTGACTAAATTTTGCATAGGCTTCAAGTGCCTGACTGTTAAAATTAAACACAATCCAGTCCGATTGCTGCGGTAATTCGGCAGAAATACATACGCTGGCCTGTGTTTGGTTAATGCCATGTGGAATAAAGCTGCTGGCATCAAAACTCCACAGACGCTCATCCAATATTTGCTGTAACTCTGGATCAGGGCAATGCAGCCAAATGCGTGCCTGCTGCCGCAAAATTTTGCGGCATAAACGGCAAGTGCTTTCCACTTGCCGTTCAGGACTTTTTTCAAACAAATAAAAGCTAACTTTAGCCATTATTGCTTGCACGTTGTGCGAGGAACTGCATCAATAACGGTACAGGACGACCTGTTGCGCCTTTATTGCTGCCTGAATTCCATGCAGTGCCTGCAATATCTAAGTGTGCCCAGCGATAGTCACGGGTAAAGCGTTGCAAGAAGCATGCTGCAGTAACTGAACCTGCTTTAGGCCCACCAATATTGCCAATATCGGCAAATGGTGAATCCAGTTGTTCTTGGTAATCGTCAATCACGGGCATACGCCATACACGGTCAAATGCAGTGTGTCCCGCAGCATCCAATTCCGCCGCAAGTTCATCATCTGGGGTAAACATGCCTGTCAGTACCGAACCGAGTGCAACCACGCAAGCGCCTGTTAAAGTCGCAATATCAATCACCAAAGCAGGGTTGAAGCGTTTCACATAGGTTAGGGTATCGCACAGCACCAAACGACCTTCGGCATCGGTATTTAAAATTTCGATGGTTTGGCCGCTCATACTGGTCACAATATCACCCGGGCGAGTGGCTTTGCCTGACGGCATATTTTCTGCAGCGGCAATCGTGCCGACCACATGGATAGGTAAACGTGCTTCACATAGCGCGCGCATGGTGCCTAAAACTGAAGCAGAACCACACATATCAAATTTCATTTCATCCATCCCTAAGCCGGGTTTGAGTGAAATGCCGCCTGTATCAAAGGTGATGCCTTTACCGACCAATACCACAGGTGCTTCATCATGCTGTGCTTGATATTCGAGGCTAATAATGCGCCCTGGACGATCTGAACCTTGACTGACTGCAAGGAAAGCGCCCATGCCTAATTCTGCCATTTCTGCTTCATCTAAAATGGTGACTTTGAGTAAGTCTGGATATTCTGCCGCAAGTGCTTGTGCTTGTTCTGCCAAATATTCAGGGAAACAAATGTTGCCCGGACGGTTGCCCAAGTCACGTGCCATGTTTTGACCCGATTGCATGGCTTCAATCAATTGAAGTTGATCTGCGCTGAGTGGGCTGTTGTTGGCAATGAAATGGATTTGTTCAAGCTGAAACTCATTCTTTTTGCTTTTGTATTCATCAAAAGCATAGGCTGCTTGGGTCAGGCTGAGTGCAAATACATAATGCAGCTCGCTAGGCAGAGCAGACAAATCAATGCTGATCTGTTTAAATTTTTTTTGTGAAGATTTGATAATGCTTTGTGCAATTTTTGCCAGCTTTGCGGCTGGTAATTCTTCGGTTTTACCCAAACCGATCAGGTTGCTATTGGCGCATTCAACAACGCTAGCCACCAAACTTAAACTTTCATTAAAGCCTGCTTTAAATTGTGTCGCTTGAATAATGCTGTCTAAATCCTTGATTTGATAAGCAGCAGTTGCCTGTGGCACCTGTTCTGCAGCCACTAAAATTGACAAAGATTCACTCGCGCTGTGTTCTTGGAATGAGGGACTTAAGCTAAATTTAATCACTGGATTTTATGCCTATCTAAATGTGCAAACTATGCAACCATTGAAACATTTTTATGCGTCGAGTTTCAATGTATAACAAGGCGATAGGTTTTATATTTTCAACATTCAGGTAAACTAACGCGAATTGGATTCCCTCACATTTTGGAAGAAATAATTTGATTATTCGGCGTTATTTGGTCAAGCAAGTTGTGTCGACATCCTTGGTTGTGATTGCCTTACTGACCTTGATCATGATGGGTGGTCGACTGATCAAGTATTTTGGCGTAGCCGCGCAAGGGCGTTTGGATGCGAGTATTTTATTCAGCATCATTGGCTATCGCTTGCCTGAATTTTTGACGCTGATTTTACCTTTAGGTTTCTTTATTGGTCTGATGCTGGTCTTTGGTCGTTTATATGTCGATCATGAAATGGCGGTACTCAACAGTAGTGGTGTGAGTCGACATCAGTTGGCACGTTTATTGGTGCCTATGACGTTGGTGTTTCTGATTGTGCAAGGCTTTTTGATGCTGTGGGCATCGCCTTGGGGACTGCGTCAGTTTGAAGCACTGACCACCAGTCAGGCGGTACGTACAGGTTTTGACTTGGTGCGACCCAAAGAATTTATATCTTCGGGGCCATACACCATTTATGCAGGTGATTTATCTGAAGACCGTAAAAACCTGAAAGATATTTTCTTTTATCAACGTGCAGAAAAAGCAGGTCGTCCTGATGTCATGATTCTGGCAAAAGAAGCGACACGGGTAGAGTTGGAAAATGATCCTGCCAATGTGGTGGATTTGGTCGAAGGGCGTCGTTATGAAATATTTCCGGGCACAGCCAAATATTCACAGGCAGAATTCCAAAGTTATCGTTTACGTTTAGAGAATGACAAAGAAGCTAAATTTGAAAGTGCCGAAGTAGAAGCCTTAACCACCTCGCAACTTTGGAAAAACCGTGCAGACCCTGTGGTCGCAAGTGAACTGGGATGGCGTATTTTTGTGCCTTTTGCGATTGTGGTGGCGTTGTTTTTAGCCGTGGCATTGTCAGAAGTTAGTCCGCGTCAGGGGCGTTATTTAAAACTGTTTCCTGCCTTGTTAATTTTCGCCAGTTTGATTGTGGCGCTCATGGCGGTTAAAACCCGTATCAGCAAACAAGAAATGGGCATGATTGCTTATCCGTTGGTGTTGTTGGCTTATGCGATTGCGGCAGCCTTGTTCTCACGTAAACAAAAACTAGCACCTAAAATTAAGCAGCAAATTCAGCGAGTGAGGTCTTAAGATGTTGGCACGTCGTATAGTTGCAAAACACGTTACCAAGACCACAGCACTGGCTATGTTTGGTGCAACGGCAATTTTGTCTGGTTTGCAGGTGTTGTTTACCTATTTGGGCGAATTGGGTTCACTCAATGAAAACTATAGTGCATGGCAGGCATTGCTGTATGTATTGTGGGGTGCGCCAAATTATCTCTATGAAATTTTGCCGATTTCTGCCTTGATTGGCGCAGTGTTAGGCTTGGGTACGTTGGCATCCAACAGCGAATTGATTGTGATGCGTTCTGCAGGGATTAGCCTGTGGCGTATTGTGGGATGGGTGATTCGTTCCGCCATGGTATTGGTACTGCTGTCTTTTGTGCTCAGTGAATGGGTGATTCCATACACCAATGAACAAGCCAAAAGTGTTAAAAGTCACCGTAGCGTCGCTGAGCTGGGTGAAGTTCGTGGCTATTGGTCGCGCGAAGGCAATCGTTTTATTTATATTGACTACGCCAATGCCCAAGGGCAGCTCAAAAATGTACAAGTGGTCGATTTTGATGATAATTATCGCTTGCGTGGTACATTGTCTGCAGATCAGGGACAGTTTGTTAAAGACGGTAGTTGGTTGCTCAATCAAACTGAACAGATGGATATTTTGCAGGCGGGCAACGCGACTTTAGCTAAAAACAGCGAACAGGCTTTGGCTTTAGCATTGCAACCGAAATATGTGCACATGGTCACCATCGACCCTGAAGATTTATCCCCAAGTCAATTGGTCAGTTTCATGAGTTATATGCATGAATACAGCCAAGTGCCAAAAACCTACCAATTGGCGTTTTGGCAAAAACTTGGTGCGCCCTTTGCGCTGATTGCTTTGGTGGTGATTGCTTGCTCCTTTATTTTTGGGCCGTTACGTCAGCAATCTATGGGTTTCCGTTTGGTGATTGCTTTATTTGTCGGCTTAACCTTCTTTTATTTACAGGATTTCTTGGGCTATGCCAGCTTGGTCTATGCACCATCGCCTGCGTGGTTCGTATTTATCCCTATTATTTTAATGTTTGTCATCGGCGGTTACTTACTGCATCGTGCGCGTTAAGTGCGGGCCGATGCTGCTGCTTTTTCCGTGTGATTGGGTAAACCTATCTGAATCAGTGGCGGAAACCATCTTCTGAACATAGAGTCTTGACGCAAAATTCGTTAAGATAGCATGATTAATTTGTAGACGAAAAAGAGTATTGATTATGGCGGATGCAACTGCTGGCAAAATCCCTCACGTATTGGTGATTATGGATGGTGTGGGTCATCGCGAAGCGGTCGAAGACAACGCGTTTTTAGCAGCGAAACGACCAAATTTGACTGCTATGCAGGAAAAGCATCCGCATGGTTTGATCTCTGGTTCAGGTGAAGATGTGGGCTTGCCAGATGGTCAAATGGGTAACTCTGAAGTTGGTCACATGAACTTGGGTGCAGGACGTGTGTTGTACCAAGATTTTACCCGTATTACCAAAGACATTCGTACAGGCGCTTTCTTTGAACATGAAGTGTTGGTCGATGCGGTAGAAAAAGCCAAAGCAGCCAACGGTGCAGTGCATCTGCTTGGTTTATTGTCTGAAGGCGGTGTGCATTCGCATGAAGATCATATCGTGGCGATGGCAGAATTGGCATTAAAACGTGGTGCAAAAGTTTATCTACATGCCTTTTTAGATGGCCGTGATACGCCACCAAAAAGCGCGCAGCCTTCTTTGGAAAAACTGGACGCATTATTTGCACAATATCCAAATCAAGGTCGTATTGCCAGCCTGATTGGTCGCTACTATGCGATGGATCGTGACAACCGTTGGGATCGTGTAGAACAAGCCTATCGTCTACTTACCGAAGGTGAGGCAGTACGCACTGCGGCAACTGCGGTTGAAGGCTTGGCAGCGGCTTATGCGGCAGATGAAAGCGACGAGTTTGTTAAAGCCACCCGTATTGGTGAAATTGCCAAAATTCAAGATGGCGACAGCGTGGTGTTTATGAACTTCCGTGCTGACCGTGCACGTGAATTGACCAAAGCCTTTGTGGAACAGGATTTTGCTGGTTTTGAACGTAAAGTTGTGCCGCAATTGTCTAAATTTGTGATGCTGACCCGTTATCAAGCCAGCATTGCTGCGCCAGTGGCGTACATGCCAGAAGATTTGAAAAACTCGATTGGTGAATATTTATCAGACTTGGGCAAAACACAATTGCGTATTGCTGAAACTGAAAAATACGCACACGTGACGTTCTTCTTTAGTGGTGGTCGTGAAGATGAATATCCGGGTGAAAAACGTATCCTGATTCCATCGCCAAACGTAGCAACCTACGACTTAAAACCTGAAATGAGCGCTTATGAAGTGACTGATGAACTGGTTGCAGCCATTAATTCAGGTGAATATGATTTGTTGGTGGTGAACTATGCCAATGGCGATATGGTCGGTCATACTGGTGTGTTTGATGCAGCTGTCAAAGCAGTGGAAGCAGTAGATACCTGTTTGGGTCGTGTCTATGAAGCGGTGATGGCGAAACAAGGTCACATGATTATTACAGCTGATCATGGTAACGTCGAGCAAATGCAAGACTATGACAGTGGTCAGGTACATACTCAGCACACCACTGAATTGGTGCCATTCATTTATGTAGGCCCAACTCAGGCCACCATTTTGGAAGGTGGTGTGTTGGCAGATGTTGCACCAACTTTATTGAATTTGATGCAATTGCCAGTGCCAGCAGATATGCAAGGTCGCAACTTAATTCGCCTACAGGCATAACCCTCGAGACAGGTAGATGATGGAATGACGGCTCACAAAATTTATGCGGTTGTGTTGGCAAGCGTGTTGTGTGCCAGTCATTCGAGTGTTTGGGCTGCGCCAGATTGGGAGTTAGATGGCCCTACACTACAACAGGACTATGTCGATGTGCCTGTAGAGTCGATACAGGAATTTGTACAAATCTATGGCATTGTCAAAGACAACTATGTGACTGAAAAAAGTGATGATGCCTTGTTTCAGCAAGCCATTCGTGGCTTGGTGAGCGGTTTAGACCGTTATTCACGCTATTTAACTGCTGAAGAATATAAACAACTTTTACAATATACCGAAGGCGACTTGGCCTCGGTTGATTTTACTTTGCGCTATGACGCTGCCCAGCAACATTGGGTCATTCAAAATTTAAGTGCCAATGCCGACTCGGCTAAACAAGGGCTGAAGAATGGCGACAGCCTATTTAAAATTGATAACCAAGAACTGAAAAAGCTGAGTGCAGATCAGGTCAATAACCTGCTCACAGGCTCAGTGGGATCGACTGTAAGCGTACAACGTGCAGCCAATCAGCCTGAAATTATGTTGGTACGCAACAAAAAAGTAGAAACCGATATTCAGGCGCAGATGCTTTCTAATCAGGTCTTGTTGTTAAAAGTACGTGTGTTTCAGCAAGACACCGCCAATGAAATTAAACGCTTAATTGAAGAACATAGCACGCCACGCTTAAAAGCCGTATTGATTGATCTGCGTAATAACCCAGGAGGCTTACTGTCTGCTGCGGTGGAATCTGCCGATTTATTTTTAAATCAGGGTGTGATTGTATCGACCAAAAGTCGTTCTGAAGGCGATCAACAATTTCAGGCGTTACCTAGCTTTGAATTTCAAAATTTAAAAGTCGGAGTACTGATTAATCATCGCTCTGCATCTGCGGCAGAAGTCTTTACCGGTGCTTTAAAAGACCATTCACGCGCTTGGGTGATGGGCGAAAAAAGTTATGGCAAGGGGGTGGTGCAAAAGCTGTTCCCACTTAGCGATGGTGCTGCCTTACAAATGACGGTTTCGCATTATTACACCCCACGCGAGCAAATGATTGAAGGGGTTGGGATTCAGCCGAATCAGCAATATATTCAAAGTCCTGAAATGAAAGAAGAGGCTTATCTTGAGCATGTGGCAGATTTACTGCTGAGCCGCCGTTAAGTCTCATCTGAGTAACACGTATTTTTAGACAGTCTTCATTGTTTAGCGTTTACTCATCTTCAGTATCTAATCCAAACTTTTTCAGACGATAGCGCAAAGAACGGAAAGACATGCCCAATTTTTTTGCTGCCAACGTACGGTTCCAGTGGGTCAGGTGCAGCGCATTCAGTAAAATGTCTTTTTCTACTTTTTCCAAGTAGGCTTCTAAACCTTCTTCAGGCAGTTTGCGTCCTGTCAGCAATACATCTGTCACGATCTGCTGTGGTGTTTCTGCTGTAGGTTGTGATTCAGTGGTTGCTGTATTGCTCATACTGAATTGGCGCAAGGGTGCGGTTTGTAAGTGTTTGAGATCAATAACATCATCATCACTCAGGGTAATGGCACGTTCAATAATATTGCGTAACTCACGCACATTACCCGGATAGTACTGTTCTAATAAAAATTGCTGGGCACGAGGTGTCAGTTGTTTGGCAGGAATGTCCCATTCTTGTGCAACTTTTTGAATGAAGTGGTCTGCCAATAACAGAATATCTTGTCCACGTTCACGCAAGGCAGGCAAGACCAAATCCATCACGTGAATACGGAAGAATAAATCCTGACGGAAACGTCCTTGCTGAACCAAACTTTCTAAGTCCTGATGACTGGCGCTGATCACACGAAAATCGACATCAATTTCACTATCTGAACCCACAGGACGGATGCGCTTTTCCTGAACGGCACGCAGCAGTTTGACTTGCATGCTCAGTGGCAGTTCGGCAATTTCATCTAAAAATAAGCTGCCACCATGTGCAGATTGAATCAGACCTTGTTTGTCTTGAGTCGCTCCTGTAAAGCTACCTTTTTTGTGTCCAAATAGCTCGCTTTCCATGAGTTCGGTGGGGATTGCACCACAGTTAATTGCAATAAATGGTCCTTCGTTGCGGTTACTTAAACGGTGAACCAAATTGGCGACAACTTCTTTCCCCGTACCCGATTCGCCTGTAATAAATACAGGCGCTTGCGAGCGCGCAATTTTTTTGATGGTGCTGCGCAATTGTTGAATAGGCAAAGACTGCCCAATCAACATTTTATATTCAAGCTGATCTTGGCTGTGATGATCGGTGGTGTCGAAAGGTTTATTCAGTGCTTTTTCAAGGAGTTGCTGTAAATGTATTTGATTGACAGGCTTGCTGACAAAGTCAAATGCACCTGCTTTTAAAGCAGCAATCGCAATATCCATATTGCCGTAGGCGGTCAATACGGCAACAGGTACATTCGGATATTGTTCGGAAATCCATTCAACCAGTTGCAAGCCATTGCCATCGGGCAGGTTTAAGTCGGTTAAGCAAGCATCGTACTGATGTTCTGCCAATAACTGCTTGGCTTGCACTAAACGATACGCGACATGGGTTTGAATCCCCATACGTGCCAAAGTCATCTGCATGAGGGTACAAAGGTCTTCTTCGTCATCGACCAATAAAACCAAAGGTTGAACAGCGTGCATATTTTCCCCAAAACCACACAAAATTAAATCAAAACCACAGCAACAAGATTGATCCAATATCAATCGCGTTTATTCAATGGCACGTAGACATTTCATCCTGAAACATGCGCCTTGTTCTTGTTCTACATAGCTCAGCTTGGCTTGATTCGCCTCGCAAAAACTATGCGATAGATACAATCCTAAACCAGTTCCATTGATTTCGGTACTGAAAAATGGCTGGAATAGATAGAGGAGATCTTGACTGGCGACACCTGCACCAAAATCCCGCACATCAATATAAATATAAGTTGTTTGCGGGTAGACCGTAATCTCAATGGGCTGCTGTGCAGCATTGTGTCGAATGGCGTTACGAATCAGGTTAATCAGCACTTGGCGAAACTGTGATTCATCAAACTGGATGCTCAGTGGTTCGGTCAGTGTAAGCTGAATTTGACTCGCTGCATCAGGTAAATCTTCCTGAATGAATTGTGGCAAAAATTGATTGAGCTGAATCGCGACAGGCGTGGTTTGTTTATTTTTGACCATACTCAGCGTGTCGTGAATAATTTTATCAATCCGGGTCGCTTGTTTGCTGATCATGTCGGACAGCAATTGTTGCTGTGCAGCATCACTGCCTGTAAATAAATTGTTGGCTTGTACAATGGCTGCCAAAGGGTTACGAATTTCGTGCGCAATACTGGCAGAGAGTTGTCCTAAGGCGGCTAATTTGAGTTGCTGGACTTGCTGATTGATTTTACGTCCATCCTGCAGCGCCAATAAAGTCAGCGTTTGATGTGGCACTTTGAGTTTTTGCACCTGAATATGCACATGAAAATGACTCAGTTGTGACTCGAATTGAAATTTTTCTCCATCTTGCAATTGATCAAATTTGAACAGATCAAATAAATCGGGCTGAATTTTATACAATGGATAGGTCGCGTGCGCATATTTAGGATGAATCCCCAACAGATGACAGGCTGCAGGGTTGCTGAGGACGACATAGCAATTTTCATCTAAAACCAAATAGCCCATTTCGGTTTGTTCTAAAATATAACGGTTGATATTTTGTAGGCGGTTTAATTCCAAAGATTGCGAAAAATTTAGATTTTCTAAAATTTGGAAACGCCGTACTGCAATACGTCCACTGCCATAAACTACCCAAAATAAAAATGCCAATAGCGCACTTTGACCAATATTATTAAGCGATGAAAAGTCAAGCAAACTCCCAACAAAGTGTTGGTAAATCACCATAATCATCGCGATGAGGGTAATGGCTAAGGCTTTACGCTTTTGCAGCAAGAGTGATGCTGCAAAAATCGTGATCGCAAACAGCAGACTTAAATATAAATTAGGGCCATCGCTGGCAAAAGTCAGGCTACTGAGCGCGATAATATCGACTGCAAAAAACAGGGTCAGTTGTTGCGTGCTTTTAAAAGGAATATATTTATAGCTGATCAGTTGCAGGCAGCTAAAAATAAAATAGCAGACCAAGGTGTATAGATATAAACCCGGGTGCTGATATTGTGTGCCAAGCTGCTGAAAGGTGAGTAGGGTAATCAGCAGCAAACAAAAGGCAATCAGCAGTCGGTAAGTACCATACCACATGCCAAGATGATACTGATTTAACTCAGAATGTTGTTTTAAATCTGGCATATCGTAAAGGTCTTATTTGTGCATCAACAGCGTTGAAAATTTAGGGTTTAATCAGTCCATAACGAATGGCAAGGTGAGTCAGTTTGACATCACTATCAATATTTAATTTTTCAAAAATACGGTAACGATAGGTATTTACGGTTTTTACACTGACAAACAACTTATCGGCAATTTCCTGTGCGCTAATACAATTCACCACCATCATCGCCACTTGCATTTCACGTTCTGAAAGACAATCAAAAGGCGATTGTTGTGTGTCAGATAAGTATGAACTTGCCAGTTGTTCGGCAATGTCGGCACTGAAGTATTTACCGCCCTGCATGACTTTTTTAATGGCACGTACCATTTCACTGACAGGTGCGCCTTTGGTGATATAGCCTTTTGCACCTGCTTTCAGCAATAAAGAAGGGTAGGGTTCTTCTGCCAAACCACTCACCGCCAAGACCTTAGTGTCTGGTGCAGTTTGCAATAGACGACGTGTGGTTTCTACGCCTCCAATCCCAGGCATGTTCACATCTAACAACACCACATTAGGATGATGCTGACGCACTAAGGTAATCGCTTCTTCACCCGATTCAGCTTGTCCAATCACCTGCACATCGGCATGGTCTTCGAGCATACGGCAAATCCCAGTACGTACCAATTCATGATCGTCGACTACTAAAACTGTGATCACCTACACTCTCCCTTTGAAAAAATCATCTTTTTTGTTACATAAAGCAAAATTAGCTTGCAATGAAACGACAAAATTAGCAATGCTATTCTTAATCTAGAATGAAAAGTTCTGCACAATATGGTGTCAAAAACGATTCATTGTTGTATTTTTAAATGTAAGGCATATTTGAGGTAATACGCAAATGTATCTTACCTCCCTGAGTTGAGTAAGCAGTCGTGAAAAATTCTAAGAAGTCGTTCATGCATGTGCTGGTCGCATCTATGATGTTCAGCCTAAGTTCTGTCAGTTTTGCTGAACTTGTCATCAATCCTTCCTCTGGGAGCGACGGTCAGGCGACCTTAAGTTGGTCTTCGGAGCAAGCCGATCAATTCTTAAATGGTGATCTGGAAAGTACCAGTGCGAGCGCTCAGGCTGCGCCAGAGAGCTATGTTGCTGAACCTACTCCGCCAGGTTCAACGAAAATTACCACTACAGTGCGTAGTAGCAATGGTGTTGCACCTGCTTCCACTGCGCCTAAAACAGTCCGTATTTTAGATACCTCTGCTTATAGCAACCAACCATCAGTTAATGCACGTGCGGCTTTGGTGATGGATGCGCAAACAGGTGAAGTGCTGTATAGCAAAAATACCAATGTGGCATTACCTATTGCATCTGTGACCAAGGTGATGACTGCCGTGGTGACTTCTGATGCACGTTTGAATATGTCTGAACAAATCACTTTGCAATCGATTGATTTTGCAGGTGCAGCAGGTAAAAACTCAAGCTCAACTTTGCGTGTGGGCGACAAGTTAAACCGTGCCGAAGCGTTACTGTTTGCATTAATGAAATCTGAAAATCCTGCAGCAGCAGCGTTGGCACGTACTTATCCAGGTGGGAAAAATGCCTTTGTAGCCGCAATGAATGCTAAAGCGCGTGAATTGGGCATGCATTCTACCCGTTTTACCGAAGCAACAGGCTTAGACCCACGTAATGTATCTTCTGCACGTGATTTGGGTATTTTGGTGAGTACTGCCTCGCAATATGGTTTGATTCGTCAATTCTCAACGACGCCAACGTATGACTTTAACTTGGGTTATCGAGTCTTGAAATCTAACAATACCAATGCACTGGTACGTAATGGTGGTTGGAATATTAATCTGTCTAAAACAGGCTATATCAATGAAGCAGGGCGTTGTGTGGTGATGCATACCACTTTGAATAACCGTCCTGCAGTGGTGGTGCTTTTGGGTGCAGATACTTCACAAGCACGTACCAATGATGCAACTCGCTTAATGAGTTGGGCAAGCCAGTTACCTAAACGTATTTAAGATCACATTCAGCTTGGAGCGTTGAGTTATCAATCGTATGACTCAACTTCCGTTAAAGTTGCATGATTCCAAATACAAAAAAACCTGCTAATGCAGGTTTTTTTGATCACGATTCAAAACTTACATGTTTGAAAGGATAGAGTCTTTTACTTGTTGCATTGTAGCATCAATAGAGAGCATCACCGCATCTGCACATTGTTTCATTGCAGTGTCAGGATCTTTCAGACCGTTACCTGTTACGGTACATACAATCACAGAACCTTCTTTGATTTTACCTGCTTTGATGTCGCGCATTGCACCACCAATAGACGCAGCAGATGCAGGCTCAACAAATACGCCTTCATACATTGAAAGCATGCGTTGTGCTTCTAAGATTTCAGCATCAGTTAGCTCATCAAACCAACCTTCTGAATCGCGTACAACGGCTTTGGCATGGTTCCAGCTTTGTGGGTTACCAATACGAATTGCAGTTGCAACAGTTTCAGGGTTTTCTACAGGCGCACCACGTAAGAATGGCGCAGCGCCAGACGCTTGATAACCCACCATGATTGGGCGGCCTTCAGGGTTTGGACCTGTGAATTTGTCCGTTGCTGCGTCATAGACCACTTGCTCGAATTGATCGGCAGATTGGTTGGCAACCGCTTCGGTATAACCCATCCAGTGTGCAGTAATGTTGCCTGCGTTACCTACAGGTAAGCAGTGGTAATCTGGTGCACGACCTAACTCATCTACAATTTCATACGCAATGGTCTTTTGACCTTGTAGGCGGTAAGGGTTGATCGAGTTCACAATGGTCACAGGTGCTTGGTCAGCAACTTCTTTAACTAGACGCATACCATCGTCAAAGTTACCGCGGATTTGCATGGTGATGGCACCGTACATCATCGCTTGTGCCATTTTACCCATGGCAATTTTGCCTTCAGGAATTAAAACGAATGCTTTGATGCCTGCACGTGCAGCATAGGCAGCAGCAGCAGCAGAAGTATTACCTGTAGATGCACAGATAATGGCTTTTGAACCTTCTTCAACTGCTTTAGTAACTGCCATGGTCATACCACGGTCTTTAAATGAACCTGTCGGGTTTAAGCCTTCATACTTCACATAAATTTCAACATCTTTACCAATAATGCGTGGAATATTCTCAAGCTTAATCAGTGGCGTGTTTCCTTCGCCTAGAGAGATTGCACGTGTGGTTGCAGACACTGGTAAACGGTCACGATAACGGTCAACTAAACCAGTATAACGATTGGCATTCGACATGATGATGTTCCAATTGTGTGTAGAGCTTGGCAAGGGGAAATACTCCCCTCCACCCGATTAATTATCAAGCGATTCTAAACGAATTCGTACAATTTCGCCATGAATGGTTGGCAATGCTTGAATTTGTTGTAACGCTTCATCCATTTTTGATTCTAGGACTGGGTCAGTCAGAATCACGATAGGAATAAGGTCTTTTAAGCGTGATTGCTGCATGATGGCATCAATACTGATTCCCGCGCGGCTTAAAATAGTGGTCACATCAGCAAGTACGCCAGTTTGGTCTTCGGCATTAATGCGAATGTAGTAACCCGTGGTCATTTCTTCACGGCTTAAAATTGGCAAGTCGGTTAAGGCTTCAAATGCCAATTGCGGAATTGTACCTGCGCCATCTTCGGTATAAGAAATGTCACGGACAATATCAACGACATCTGCAACTACTGCAGAGGCTGTTGGGCCTGCACCTGCACCTGCGCCATAATAGAGCGTTGGACCAACCGCATTGGCTTGTACCAAGACCGCGTTTTTCACGCCATTAACATTGGCAATCAATTCTTCTTCAGGAATTAAAGTTGGGTGAACACGCAATTCAATACCTTTATCGGTACGACGGGCAATCCCCAAGTGTTTGATGCGGAAACCGAGTTCTTCGGCATATTTCACATCTTGTGCGGTCACTTTGCCAATACCTTCGGTAAAGACTTTGTCAAACTGTAGTGGAATACCAAATGCACATGAAGCCAAAATAGTCAGTTTGTGTGCAGCATCAATACCTTCGACGTCAAAAGTCGGATCGGCTTCGGCATAGCCTAACTCTTGCGCTTCTTTCAGTACATCTTCAAATGCACGACCTTTTTCACGCATTTCACTTAAAATGAAGTTGCCTGTACCGTTGATGATGCCTGCCAACCATTCAATTTTGTTGGCAGCCAAACCTTCACGGATGACTTTAATAATTGGAATACCACCTGCAACCGCAGCTTCATAGGCAATTTGTACGGCATTGTCTTCAGCTGCTTTAAATAGCTCATTGCCGTGTTCTGCAAGTAGGGCTTTGTTGGCTGTCACTACTTGTTTGCCGTGCTTCATGGCTTCCATGATCACGTCATAAGCAGGGTGAATACCGCCCATCACTTCAACCACCACGTCTACATCGGGTTGACGGACAATGTCCATCAAGTCGGAGCTTTGCTTGACCGATTCAGGCAAGTTTAGGTCAGGACGCGGACGACGTGTTCCCACATAAGTGATTTCAATTTCACGACCGGTGCGACGTCTAATCTCAGCAGCATTTTCTTTTAATAGTTTAAGGGCACCACCACCCACAGTACCAAGACCGAGGATTGCCAGACGAACTGGTTTCACGTCACACTCCATATTTTAATAACTTTAAGCAAGCCTAGATCATAGCTAAAAAAACGCGCTGACTCTAGGGCAGATCTCACTTATCTTCACAGTATAAAAAAAAGTAAAATAACGCATAAAAAATCGTTATTTATATTGGCTTCATAGATGCTACGTCTTGGTGTATTGGGATGATGCAGCATCCACAGATCCGCTATTTTTATTTGTCTAAGCGCTTGATCAATTCAGCGGTAGACAGATAGCCGCCTAAATATACGCCTTCGGCATTATAAATCGCAGGTGTGCCATTGACGCCCATATTTAAGCCCAATTGATACTGAGCACGAACAGGGTTTTTACAGTTGGCAGGTGCAATTTGTGCGCCATTCATGACCTGATTAAAGGCAGCGTGACGATCTTCGCTACACCAAATTGCTTCCATAGCAGGCATGTGCTGTTCACCACGCGGCCAAGCAATGTAACGGACTTCAATGCCTTTACCATTCATTTCATCCATTTGTTCATGTAGACGATGGCAATATGGACAGCTGACATCGGTAAATACATAAATGACGTGTTTGGTTTTGCCTTTGGCAGGGAATACCAATAAATCTTCCTGTTTTAATTCAGCAAAAATTTTCTTGTTCACGCCTGCTTGCAGGTTTTCACTGACGTTATGTAGTTCTTTGTCACCTAAACGGATCACATCGCCCTGAATAATGTATTTGCCATCACTGGTGGCATAGACCGATGACATGCCTTCAAGACTCACCCAAAATAAATTTGGAACTTCAGTGGCTTTAATGTCGGTAATTTTGGCGTTGATACCTGCAGTTTTAAAATGTTGCTGCAAGGTTGTACTTAAACGCTGTTGTGCATTGCGTTCAATTAGGGTTGATGCTTCACCCGTTGCAGGCGCACTGGCGGTGAGTGTGGTTTGCTTTTTATCTTCATTGTTTGCATTTGAACATGCGGTGATTGCAAAAGCATTTGCCAGTGAACAGGCAATCAAAAGTGTCGAGCGGGTAAATGTCATAAACAACCCTTTCTTGTTGGCATAAAAAATAGAGCGTTAGCATAACAAAAAATATTCGTGATCGTTAGGGTCTGTTGCCATTTCATAAATGGCTTACGTTCATAGACGAAGTTTCAGTAGATCTTATGCTTCGACGTCGTTTTTGTTTTTTTAAGCCCGTGGATGATGCTGGGCATGCAATTGCTGCATACGGATTTGTGCGACGTGGGTGTAGATTTGTGTGGTGGATAAATCACTGTGCCCGAGCAGCATTTGTACCACGCGTAAATCTGCCCCATGATTGAGTAAGTGTGTGGCAAAGGCATGTCTTAACGTGTGTGGCGATAACTCGGCTTGAATGCCTGCTTGCAGGGCATAGCGTTTAATGGCATACCAAAAATTTTGTCGGCTCATAATGCCGCCATGCACCGTTAAAAATAGATAATCGGTAGCACTTTTATACAGTTGCGGACGCGACTCGGTTAAATATTTTTCTATCCATTCACAAGCGACTTGTCCCATAGGCACCAAACGCTCTTTATTGCCTTTACCTACAATTCGTAAATAGCCTTGTTTTAGGTTGATTAATTCTAAACGTAAATTCAGCAATTCCGTCACTCGTAAACCGCAAGCATATAAGACTTCAAGCATGGCACGATCTCGTAATCCGAGTGCAGTGTTGATGTCGGGGGCGTGAATTAAAGCTTCAACATCGGCTTCAGATAAATCTTTGGGTAAGGCACGACCTAATTTTGGGGTTTTATGCGCAGCAACAGGGTTGTCAGAGCGCAGTTTGTGCTCTCTTAAAAATTTATAAAAAGAACGTAGTGCAGACAGGCAGCGTGCAATAGAGCGGGGGCTTTTTTGTTGTTTGGTGAGTTCGATGAGTACATCTGAAATATCGTCATGATTCCATTCAGGCATGGGTTTGCTGACATAGTCACTGCATTGAATTAAATCGGACAGATAGGCATTGCGGGTATGCGGGCTGACACTTTGCGCGATTAAATCGTTGCGATAGCCTTCCAAAAAGCTTAAAGCTTCTGGAATTTGTATTGCAGCAGGAATACGAGGTTTTTTGTTCAGCATAGGAATCACAGGCGAAATCACAAAATTAATTGAGAAATTCGATAATAAGCAGCGTTATTTTCTACTCTAATCCAATTCAGCAAGGCTGTCGATGTGATATAAAGCATTTAAATGTAAGTCGACCTTATTTGTTAATTGTTCTCATTTGCATGTTATAATGTGCAAAATGGTATAGGAATTTCACGGTGCGTTTGTCAGAACTTAAAGCAAAACAAACAGCCATCATCCGTCAGGTATTACGTACCGCCGATGGTGGAACATCCCTTAGTGACTTGGTGGCAAACCGCTTAGAAACACTGGGTTTTGTGCCGGGTACGCAGGTGCAGGTGATTACCAAAGGTATTTTTGGTGGTGATCCAATCCTGATTCAAGTGGGATTTACCCGTTTTGCTTTGCGCAAAGTAGAAGCTGAACGCATTGAAATTGAACAAGGGGTGTCCGCATGAGCGATGCCTTACGTATCGCACTTGTAGGGAATCCAAACTGCGGTAAAACATCTTTATTTAACCATTTGACAGGGACACGTCAAAAAGTTGGCAACTACGCAGGCGTGACTGTAGAGCGTAAAGTCGGGCAATTCACCTTGCCTTCGGGACAGGCGGTGCGGGTGTTGGATTTGCCCGGAACTTATAGTTTAGAAGCCACCAGTCCCGACGAAGCCATTACTCGAGATGTGGTACAAGGCAAAATAGCCGAAGAAGGTCAGCAAGATGCCTTTCTTTGTGTCGTGGATGCCACCAACCTGAAATTGCATTTGGGCTTGGTTTTGGAAATGATTGCACTGGGTCGTCCGATTTTGTTGGTACTCAACATGATGGATGAGGCGCGTCGTCGTGGCATGCAAATCAACACGCAAAAATTGTCTGAGCGTTTGGGTGTACCTGTGGTGGAAACCGTGGCAGTGCGTGATTCAGGTATTCAAAACTTAATGCATGCCTTAGATCAGGGCAAATTTGCTGTTCCGCAGACAGAATTGACAGGCTTAACAGGCAGTCAGCATCAACGGATTCAAACCATTTTGCATGATGTGGTGCACTTTGTAGATCAAGAAGACAAACGCTCCGACTTCCTCGATAAAATTTTTTTACATCCTGTATTCGGTTTAGTCAGCCTTGCGGTGATGATGTTTGTTGTCTTTCAAGCGGTATTTGCTTGGGCTGCACCGTTTATGGATGGCATCGAAAGTTTATTTGGCTGGCTAGGTGAAGTGATTGGCGAAAACATTAGCCATCCCTTGCTGAACAGCTTGATTGTGGATGGCATTATTGCGGGCGCAGGCGGTGTGGTGGTGTTCTTGCCGCAAATTTTAATTCTGTTCCTGTTTATTTTAATTCTGGAAGAATCAGGCTATTTGCCACGTGCCGCATTCTTGCTCGATAAACTGATGTTTAGCGCAGGTTTGAGTGGTCGTGCCTTTATTCCATTGCTGTCTAGTTTTGCCTGTGCAGTGCCGGGTATTATGGCAACACGTAGTATTGCCGACCCACGTGATCGTCTAACCACGATTATGGTCGCGCCGTTAATGACTTGTTCTGCGCGCTTACCTGTATATGCCTTACTCATCGCTGCATTTATTCCCAATCAAACCGTTTGGGGTATGTTTAATTTACAAGGCCTCGTGCTATTCGGTCTGTATATGGCGGGCATTTTGAGTGCCTTAGGCGTATCTTTTGTGCTTAAATTTTTGCAAAAAGATAAATCTGAGCATGTCTTGTTGATGGAACTACCAAGTTACCGTTTTCCAGACCTAAAAAGTGTTTGGATTGGTTTGCTAGATCGCGCCAAAATTTTCTTAAAGCGTGTCGGTGGCATTATTTTTGCACTGTCGATTTTATTGTGGTTCTTGTGTACGTTCCCGCAGCCGCCTGAAGGCGCGACCATGCCTGCAATTGACTATAGTTTTGCAGGGATGCTGGGGCATGTATTACAGCCAATTTTTGCTCCTGTGGGCTTTAACTGGCAGATCGTGATTGCCTTGATTCCTGCGATGGCAGCGCGTGAAGTGGTGGTGGCTGCATTAGGCACAGTCTATGCCTTATCTGCAGTGGATGAAGATGCCATGTCCCAAGGTTTGGCTGCTTTAATTAGTGGTGGTGGTGAACTGGGCTGGTCATTGGCAACGGGTTTATCGTTATTGGTGTGGTTTATTTATGCACCGCATTGTTTGGCAACTTTAGCAACGGTAAAACGCGAAACAGGATCATGGCGTACGGTCAGTATTATGACCTGCTATCTATTTGGTTTGGCTTATTTCATGTCATTCCTGACTTATCAAACGGCATCGTATTTGTTGGGTTAAGGCACATGCCTGACCTACAGGAGTAGATGAACATGGTTGAAATTTTAATTGTTGCTGCATTGGTACTGTGGAGTGCTGTAGTAGTCTTTAAAAAAGTCTTTCCCAAGACTTCTGGCGCAGTTTTTCTAAAACTCTCCAATTTCTGTACTGAAAAAGGCTGGCATGGCTTGGCCAAATGGCTAAAACCTGCAGCCGCGGCAGGCTGTGGCGGCAGTTGTGGTTGTGATTCTCAAGATCAACCCGCAGAAAAGAAAGTTGAAGTTCAAGCGGTGAAGTGGAAATAGGCTTGTTTATTCACTTTAGCAATATTCTTTTTAAAAACCGTCTGCAATATGACAGTTTTTTTACGCACTGACACAAAAAAACTGCAGGAACTGCAAACAGAAAAAGCATTCAAAACAGCAAAGTGCTACTATTTTGTCTGTTTCAAAATTAGCGCACAAAATGGGGCAAAAATGTTAATACAACGTGGTGGATTAAAAGTCGTTGCAGGACTTGGTATTTCTGGTGTTGCAGCCGTTAATTTTTTACATCATCAGGGTTACCGCGTTGCTGTGACAGATTCTCGCCCCACACCTCCAGGGCATGACCAAATTCCTGCCGAAGTAGAAACCCGTTTTGGTCAGTTTGATCAGGATTTATTGCTGTCTGCGGAAGAAATTGTGATTAGCCCAGGTTTAGATCCAAAACTCCCTGAAATTCAGGCTGCGATGGCGCAGGGCATTCCTGTGGTGAGTGAAATTCAGATTTTACGTCGTGCGACCGACAAACCTATTGTGGCAATTACAGGGTCTAATGCGAAAAGTACCGTTACCACACTGATTGGTTTAATGGCAGAGCAGGCAGGTAAAAAAGTCGCGGTAGGTGGAAATTTGGGACGCCCTGCGCTGGATTTGATTAAAGATGATCCTGAACTGTATATTTTAGAACTCTCCAGTTTTCAGCTAGAAACCACCTCGAATTTAAATGCAGAAGTGGCGGTAGTGCTGAACATGAGTGAAGACCATTTAGACCGTCATGGCGATATGTTTGGTTATCACACCGCCAAACATCGTATTTTTCAGGGTGTGAAAAAAGTGGTGTTTAACCGTGATGATGCTTTGAGTCGTCCGTTGGTGCCAGATCAGACTCCTATGCAAAGTTTTGGCTTAAATGCGCCTGACCTAAACCAATACGGCTTATTAAAAGATGATGATGGCAGCATGTGGTTGGCACGTGGGCGTGAGCGTTTATTAAAAAGCACCGAGATGTATATTCAAGGCACACACAATATTGCTAATGCATTAGCGTGTTTGGCATTGGGTGAAGCCATTGGTTTATCTATGCACAGCATGCTGGAAACGCTGAAAACCTTTAAAGGTTTGGAGCATCGTTGTGAATTCGTCAAAGAATTACATGGGGTGCGTTATTATAATGACTCCAAAGGAACCAACATCGGTGCAACTTTGGCAGCTTTAGATGGCTTGGGTGCAGCAATTCAGGCACAAGGCGGTAAGGTTGCGATTATTTTAGGTGGGCAAGGCAAAGGGCAGGACTTTACTGCGCTACGTCAATCATTGCAACAATATGCCAAACTGGCAGTGTTGATTGGTGAAGATGCCACGAAAATTGAAACAGCAGTTGCGGGAACAACCCAACTCTTAACTGCAGATACCTTAGAACAAGCAGTTGAAATCTGCCAACAACATACACAAGCGCATGATGTGGTGCTATTGTCACCTGCATGTGCAAGTTTTGATATGTTCTCGGGCTATCCAGAACGTGGTCACAAGTTCGTTGCTTATGTCAACGCACTGGTATAACAACAATAAGGTGTGAGATATGGCTGGCTTTGCTCAGACAACAATCAATAAACTCAATCAGGTCTATGATCGCTGGTTACCCAAACTGCCAGCGGAAGTGAATGTACGCAATGTACTGATTTTTAGCGTACTGGCGCTGTTATGTATTGGTTCAATCATGGTGGCATCGGCTTCGATGCCTTATGCCGAGCGCATGCATGAAAATGCCTTTCACTATGTATTGCGTCATGGCATTTCTATTGTGGTGGCATTAATCGCTGCCGTGATTGCCTATAGAGTGCCGCTGAATACCTGGTTTAACAACACCTTCTTTCTGTGGATTGTGACCATTGCCTTGTTGGCTGCAGTGTTGTTAGTGGGTACTGAAGTCAATGGTTCTAAACGCTGGATTCGGGTCGCAGGTTTTACCCTGCAAGCTTCCGAAGTCGCTAAAGTGATGATGGCCATTTTTACCGCTGACTATGTGGTGCGCCGTGCCGAAGAAGTGCGTAATAACATTAAAGGTCTGATTCGTCTTGCAGTGATTATGGCAGTCACGGTAGGTTTGGTGATTGCAGAGCCTGACTTGGGGGCGACCGTGGTGATTGCCTTGACCATGTTAGGGGTCTTCTTTTTAGCTGGTGCGCCATTAATTCAGTTTGGTATTGCCTTTGGCGCGATTATTGCCGCCTTTGTGTTTTTGGTGGTATTTGAGCCTTATCGTTTTGAGCGTTTAATGTCGTTCTCAAACCCGTGGAATGACCCTTTGGGTGTCGGTTATCAGTTGTCTAACGCCTTAATGGCATTTGGACGCGGTGAATGGGCAGGCGTAGGCTTGGGGCATAGTATCCAGAAAATGTCCTATTTACCTGAAGCACATACGGACTTTATGTTGGCTGTCTTAGGTGAAGAGTTTGGCTTTTTAGGCATTTTTGTGGTGTTGAGCTTGTCTTTTGCTATGCTGATTGCCTGCATTAAAATTGGTCATCGCGCCCTGAAAAACCAGTACTTACGTGCAGGATATTTGGCTTATGGCATCAGCATTATCTTCTTATTACAGATTATGGTGAATGCAGGCATGAATATGGGTATGTTGCCTACCAAAGGTTTGACTCTACCTTTTATTAGTTATGGTGGTTCATCGTTAATTATGTGTGCAGTGATGGTGAGTTTGATTCTGAAAATTGAAGCCAGCACGCATGAGATTAACCCTAGCCGTGAAGAATCCAGCTTCTAGAATTTATCCTTCTATTTCGCTTCTGGCTGAGCATGGTGCAAGACCATGCTTGGCATGACTGTTCCGCAGTGTAAGCACTTGACTGTAGTATTTTTTTGTTTAGACATAGGAAACAAGGGAATAAAAAATAAGGAAAAATATTGTCGTTGCTGTCTGAGTTCATAGCTACTGCGAGTGCGGCAAACGGGGCAGCTAAATTGACTTTTCTCGACCACTTTGGTTTTCGGTCCAACACCAAAAATAAAAAACATGACACAACCTCAAATGATCCATTTCAATTTGAGCATAACTGAATTTTAAATTTTATAAATAATAGCCGTGTAAAGCTGTGCCTGCAGGAATACGTGAAAGATCCCATTGCTGAATGGCTTGCGTAAGCATGCGTGCAGGGGTGTCTAATTCGACAGTGGCTTGATTTAAGGCAGTTAAAGCGGCTTGTAGCAGCTTCGGTGCTTGGGCTAAATCTAAAGCTTGTGCCAAGTTCTGTTTAGACAGTTTTTGCCCTTGTGCATTCATGGCTAAAGGCAGGTGCGTGTAGCTGAGTTTAGGGTAGCCTAACAGTTGCCCCAAATAGATTTGCCGTGCGGTGTTGTCGAGTAAATCTGCGCCGCGAACCACATGGGTAATGCCTTGCAAATAATCATCCACCACCACTGCCAGTTGATAATTGATAATGCCATCACGCCGTTTTAGGACAAAATCGCCCAAGTCCTGCGCAAGGTTGGAACATTGTTTGTCTTGCAGGCGGTCTTGAAAGCAAATCTCTTGGTCTGTGACTTTGACTCGAATCGCTTGATTGGCAAAATCTAAACCTAAATTGCGGCAAGTCCCTGCATAAATATGATTGGAGCCAAGCATTTTGCGGGTGCATTGACAGGCATAGACCAAGTCGCGTTGCTGCAATTGTTGCAACACGGCTGCATAGAGATCGAGGCGATCTTTCTGGAAAATAATTTCGGCATCCGGCTCAAATTGAAAGGCATCAATACAACGCAAGATATGATTTTCACTGCCAGGGTAAATGCGTGGGATGTCAGTATCTTCAATACGTACCAGCCAAGTGCCGTGCTGGGCTTTGGCATCGCAATAACTGGCAACGGCAGTAATGAGAGAGCCAAAATGCAAAGGGCCGGTTGGCGATGGCGCAAACCGACCTGAGTAGCGCGTCAGCGAAATATGATCTCGCTGCTGCGCATGGGGAGCATGCTCCGCTAAAGAATTTTCAACAGTCACAATTAACCGTTATTTTGCTTCTCTTTGATCTCTGCCAAAGTTTTGCAGTCAATACATAACGTTGCCGTTGGGCGTGCTTCTAAACGACGCAGACCAATTTCGATACCACAAGTTTCACAGAAACCATAGTCATCGTTTTTAATCGCTTCAATGGATTGTTCAATTTTACGAATCAATTTACGTTCACGGTCACGGGTACGTAATTCAATCGCAAATTCTTCTTCTTGTGTCGCGCGGTCATTCACATCAGGCAAAGCGGTATTTTCGTCTTGCATGGTGTTGAGTGTACGATCTACTTCTGACATTAACTCTTCTTTCCACGCCATTAAAATTTGACGGAAATGTTCGAGTTGTCCTTCAGACATGTATTCTTCATTCTTTTTCGGCTGATAAGGTGCAATACCAAATAAGCTAGCTGTAGAACCACCCTCTAAAGCCTTTGGCTTTGCCTTACGCACGCGTTTTGTAGCTTTTTCTTCTACAAGATCTGTTTGTTCGTCCAAGACTTGATTTTGGTTGTCATTCGCCATGTAGGGCATTCCTCATCATATGCGTAAGATTCATACGCGAAAAATATGGTGATATGCAAGTGTTTTTATCCACTCCCTCAGAAAGAATTCTCTCTTCGGGGGACGTCATCATATAGACTTTTTTTGATTATGGATAGTCTTTGATGTTTGGATGTGTTATCGCATTTTTTCGTTGAAGGCATAAAGTAAAGCAAAAAAAATAAAATGGAAAGTTAATAACCTGAAATTTCAAAATTTATTTGTTGTGTGACATGCTCAACCCGATGCACTTGGGTGCTAAAACTGCCATCTGCATTCAAATGTAACACACGGTAACCCGGTGCCTCAGGCCCAAGCGCAAAGTGCTGGCTATGTGGTTTAAATTGCACGCAGGTCGAAGGCGTAGAGTAAAATTGAATCCCTTGCCATTCATTTAATGAGTCTTGATGCACATGCCCACACAGCACCAATTTGACATTGTTGTGGCGTGCCAATACATCAATTAAGGCTTCGGTATTTTTAAGTTTGTGCTGATCTATCCAGTGCGATTGCATATCAAAAGGATGGTGATGACAGGCAATAATCACCTGCTGCTGCGCATGTTGTTGCAGAACCTGATCTAATTGTTGTAACTGTGCTGTATCCATCCAGCCATCAATCCGACCTTTGACTGCAGTATTCAGTAAAATGACACTCCAATTGCCCAACTCAATTGCATGAACTTGATTGGACTGTAAATGGAATGGGAAAACTGCGGCATCATCATGATTACCCGGAATCTGGAAATGCGGCGTATTTAAAGACTGCATAAACTGCAAATAACGCTGATAGGTTTCAGTAACGGGTATTTGTGCTAAATCGCCCGTATGGAAAATAGCATCAAGCTGCGGGTATTGCTGTTGAATATCATGCATCACCGAATGAAAGCTACGTTCAGGATTCATATGCACAAACTCTAAATCTTCCTGATTCATGAGGTGCGTATCGGAAATTTGTACAATGGTCCAGCGTTGCTGGTGATTGTTTGAGAATAAAGTCATGCCTGACCCCTTAGACATCCTTTACGGTTTTAATTTGTTGTTGTAACCATTGCAATGCCATGATGACAGGTGCATTTTTTAGCCGACCATTGGTCAGTAAGTTTGAAATTTCCCGATAATCAATAATGTGTAATTGAATATTTTCTCCTTCATCAGGCATACCAAACACGCCACCTTCCTGTGGTAAGGTGGTGTTCGCACTATATAAGTGGAACAATTCTGCGCATGCCCCTGCAGATGGATAAAAACTGAATAAATGTTGTAATTCTTTTAACTCGCAGCCCGATTCTTCTAAAGCTTCACGGCGAATGCAACTTTCAGGTGATTCATCACCATCTAGCACCCCTGCAATCACTTCGAGTTGCCAAGGCGAGTCGCAATCATCAATTGCACCAATGCGGAACTGTTCAATCAGTGCAAATTTTTGTTGTGCGGCATCATAAATGAGTACCCCAGCCGCTTCAGGGCGCTGAATAAGTTCACGCTGAAGGACTGGGGTATAGGTGGTTTGATTAAACAAGCGATGGCTCAGGCTGACTTTCTCAACCTGAATAAACCCGCGATACAGGTATTCACGCTGGTGAATCTGTGCATCGTGTTGACCATAAGTTGCTTGTTGAATAATCTTCATTAACTCTCATCAGGATGAGCAAAGCATAATTTCATCCTAACTGAGATTTGATTGAATACAAACGCTTTTTAAACAATTTATAGCTTATGGTACAATTTTTGACCATGTTCCTGATAAGCGGTTTTCATGGCTTTGAGACCTGATTCTACCTCTGCATCTGCTTGCTCTGTCTTGTTCGCAGCATTTTGATTTTGTGCATAATCTCTCACATTTTGGGTGATTTTCATGGAGCAGAACTTCGGTCCACACATTGAACAGAAGTGTGCAGACTTATGCGCTTCTTTTGGCATGGTTTCATCATGCATGCTGCGTGCAGTATCTGGGTCAAGGCTCAGGTTAAACTGATCTTCCCAGCGGAATTCAAAACGTGCTTTAGACAGCGCATTGTCACGGGCTTGTGCACCTGGATGACCTTTGGCAAGGTCAGCCGCATGGGCTGCAATCTTATAGGTGATGATGCCGTCTTTGACGTCTTTTTTGTTTGGTAAGCCCAAATGTTCTTTCGGTGTCACATAGCACAGCATTGCTGTACCGTACCAGCCAATCATCGCTGCACCAATCGCAGAAGTAATATGGTCATAGCCCGGTGCAATATCCGTGGTTAATGGGCCAAGTGTGTAGAAAGGTGCTTCTTTACAGACTTCAAGTTGCAAGTCCATATTTTCTTTGACCATGTGCATTGGCACGTGCCCCGGGCCTTCAATCATCACTTGCACATCATGTCCCCAAGCGCGGTGAGTCAATTCACCCAAAGTCCGTAGTTCGCTGAATTGTGCTTCATCGTTGGCATCTTGAATACACCCCGGTCGTAAACCATCACCCAAGCTGAACGATACATCGTAAGCTTTCATGATTTCGCAGATTTCATCAAAGTGTGTGTAAAGGAAGTTTTCTTCATGATGCGCCAAACACCATTGCGCCATGATTGAACCGCCACGCGATACAATACCTGTTAAGCGATTGGCCGTGAGTGGTACATAACGCAATAACACGCCTGCGTGAATGGTGAAGTAATCCACACCTTGTTCAGCCTGTTCAATCAGCGTGTCTTTAAAGATTTCCCAAGTGAGGTCTTCGGCAATGCCGTTTACTTTTTCTAGTGCCTGATAAATAGGTACAGTACCAATTGGCACAGGCGAGTTGCGGATAATCCATTCACGGGTTTCATGGATGTTTTTACCTGTCGATAAATCCATGATGGTATCTGCGCCCCAACGGGTCGCCCAAGTCATTTTCGCGACTTCTTCATCAATACTTGAACCCAGTGCCGAGTTACCAATATTGGCATTGATTTTGACCAAGAAGTTGCGACCAATAATCATTGGCTCACATTCTGGGTGGTTAATGTTGGCAGGAATAATTGCACGGCCTTCAGCCACTTCCTGACGTACAAATTCAGGCGTGATTTCAGTTAAGTTTTTAGCCCCAAAGTTTTGCCCTGGATGCTGACGCATATCGACACCTTCGCGTTGGCGTTGGTTTTCACGAATGGCGATATATTCCATTTCAGGGGTAATGATGCCTTGTTTGGCATAGTGCATTTGGGTGACGTTTTTACCCGCTTTGGCACGACGCGGCTTTTGAATATGGGCAAAACGAATCTCTGCAGTACGAATATCGCGTAAACGCTCTTGACCAAAGGCTGAGCTGAGGGTTTCTAGTTTTTCGGTGTCTTGGCGCTCTTCAATCCAGCTGTCGCGGATGTTCGGCAAGCCTTTGTTCAGATTAATTTCAACATTTGGATCGGTATATACACCTGAAGTGTCATACACCATGAGCGGTGGATTGTGCTCACCGCCTAAACCTGTTGGAGTGTCGGTCAGTTCAATTTCACGCATTGGCACCTGAATGTCTGGGCGTGAGCCTTGAATATAGACTTTTTTCGATGCAGGTAAAATGCGGGTTAAATCTTTGGCATCTTGCTCGTGTTGAGCAGAAATATCAGCAGGGGATAGATTCGTTAATTGGTTCATTGCAATGATCCTGAAGAATGAAATCAACGAATCAAGCACGACCAAAAACAAGGGCAAACTGATCTGTTTTGAACAAGGGAACAATTTGGGTGCTATGTTTTTAGATGGGCTTGATTCCTACGCAGGTTTTAACCTGATCAGGTTCAACGGTACTTGGGTTTACAGCTTGGTTTGCAGATTTTAGGCTACAAACTCAGCATGGACACAATCTCAGCGAGGCATTACTCGCGCTCCGTCAAGCTGTATAAATAGTAGCACGTTGTTGGTATAAAAGCAGGCTTCGCGCGGCTTTTATTCTTTGATGCCTAAGGACAAGGATTTGAGCTTTAAGCGACTTTGAATTATTAGCGAGTAATACAAACGGCATCACTAAAACAATCGCGTTTTGCATGGATGGAGATGTTCTTTAAATTTAAATATTGATGCAACTGTGCATGTACTAAAGCATCATCGCCATATTCACGCTGTTCACGTGCAGTGGGCTGTGCTGCAATTTCAGTGAGTCGTTGTTCACTGCTCATGTATAAAAAGGCAAGGAATTTACGCGCTTGCTGTGCTAAGGGAGATTTTTGCAACTTTGCCAGTTTTTTAATTTCAAATAATACGGCAGGTTGGATACTGTATTCATCGACATAATCCTGAGAAACAGGACTGTTGACTGTGCCTTTAAACAGCAGCAAGGCATACACTTCGGCTAGATAACGTGCATCCCGTATAAAGTGACTTTTAGGATAACGCTGCACGTAATCTTCCCAAAATAAGGCGCGTTCAGTCAAATCGGCAGCATCAAGGGTGAGTCCACCATCACGCAGGCTGTGCTGCATATTGTCATTGGCCATTCTTTCAATAAAAATCTGCTCGGCATCGGGCATGTAGGGCGCAAAAATAATGGCTAAGTATTGCGGGCTTCGACGATAAACCAACTGTGCTTCACCTGCATCGTATAGCTCTAAATAGGCTTGTCCCTTATGTTTCAATAAATATTGATCACGCAAGGCAAAGTTTTCAAAATGACTTTGCTGAATGGTCGGATGCTGTGCCATATCAAAAGCGTGTTGGTCAAAGGCAGCTTGTTCTGCAGCGCTGCGTTCTACATGCAAAAAGCGTTGATACATTTGGGTCGAAAGATTGAGCAAATTTAATTGCTCATTCAAAGGCAGCAAGGGTAGGCAGACTTTTAAATCCTGATTAATTTGTTCTAGCGCAAACGTGGTGCGGGTATTGTCAATTTGCTGCATATTGTGCTGAATATTTTCACACATTTGGGTCAAATCCACAGGCTCGCTGGCACTGGCCTGTACCTTTGGTGGTTCAGCTACGGGAGGTGTATCTGAATTTTGGCAGGCGAGCAAATACAGACAACTGCCAAGCAGTAGGGCAAGTTTACTGGCGCGAAGAAATTTAACCATTACAGCAATTCAACATGAGTATTCATTCATCATCTAGTGCCTTCATTTAGGCACTATGGATTCCAAAAATTCAAAATGAGTCATTCATACCAAAATTCTAAATTTAAAATATCCGCTGTGAGGCACACGGTTTTAGAAGCTTGGGTCGAAGGACGAGGGGAGAGCTTGCATTGTAAAGTCAAAGCCACGGAGTAAATTGTAGTATTCTGCTAGAGTTTGGTTACATGCCTGTGAGTAAGTACCACTTTATGCAGCGATTGTTAGCACGTGTATGGCTTTGCTTAATTATTGCAATGAATTGAAATAATATGAAAAATTATCAAAATTAATGAAAATCATACGAAAAAAATGCAAATTCGCTTTAGTATGGGCGGTGTAAAAATACATTGCAGTAGGATTGACGAAATTACAGAGTGGGTTGATCGAAAAATAATGAAAAAAATGATGTTAGTGACATGCTTATGTTGGATGAGTTCAAGCGCTTTTGCTTTGGATTTAATGCAAGCCTATCAGCGTGCTCAAAATAGCGATCCGACTTGGCGCGCACAGCAATTACAATATCAGGCCGATCAATTAAATTTAGGGCTTGCGCAAGGCAATTTACTGCCAACTGTGACTCTGTCGGGCAATATCACCCGTAAAAGTCAGGAAATGAGTCGAGTCAATATTGCCAGTTCCTCGCCAGAGCTTTTAAGCAGTTCATCTTCAACTTCACGTCAAGTCGCGTTAACAGCACGTCAGCCTTTATTTCGTTGGGATGCTTGGCAAGCCCTGAAACAAGTCAAAACCTCGTTAAGCCTGAGTGAAGTCACCTTACGTTTACAACAACAGCAACATATTTTGAATGTATCAGAAGCGTATTTTAATGTGCTGAGACAGCAGTCTTTAACAACAGCATATTTACAAGAAGAAAAAGCTTTGTTGGAACAGCTCAATATGATGAATGCCAAACTGCGTGAAGGTTTGGTGGCTAAAAGTGAAGTCAGTGAAGCCAATGCGCAATATCAAAATGCACGAGCGAACAGGATTGGAACACATGTGCAGTTGGTTTTGGCACAAGAGCAGTTGGCACAATTGATTGGGCCATATCAAGAAAGTTTGGCAGTTTTGCGAGATGACTTTCAATTTCAAAAACCTGTGCCTGAAAGTTTAGAGGCATGGTCGCAATTGGCACAAACTCAAAATTTGGCTATTCAACAGGCACGTTTGCAGCGACAATATGCCGAAGATGCACGTCGGGTTGAACAAGCAGCACGTTATCCGCAGGTAGAAGCTGTGGGCAGTTATGGTTATGCCAAACAAAGCCCTGAAAGTATCATGTCGCCCGATGGTCAGTTCGACCAGGTCGGGATTGAAATGAACTGGAATGTGTTTAGCGGTGGGCGGGTCAATAAAAATGTGCAAAAAGCAGTGGTTTTGGTACAAAAATCTGAAGCCGAGCTAGATGCAGCAATCCGTAAAGCCAATACCGATGTGAAACAGGCATATTTACAAGTCGAAACTGATCAAGCCAAATTGCAGGCGCGACAGGCTGCAATGAATTCAGCAGATTTAGTGGCACGAGCATCCAAAGCGCAATATCAGGAAGGTTTAAAAACCATGGTGGATGTACTGTTGGCACAGCGTAACGCCTTTTCTGCCAAGCAGGATTATCTCAATGCACAGTATGACTATTTGAAGCATGTGTTACAGTTGAAAGCAGCCGTTGGGCAATTGACTGAACAAGATGTGCAGGAAATGAATGCTTGGTTGATTCGGAAAGCCATATAGGGTCTGTTGACATTTCATAAATGGCTTGCGCTGTAGGCTAAAACTGAGCAGATCAGGCATGAAACGCAGGGAATAGCGAGACTATTGCCAAGTTTCATAACGCAATCTGAGAAAGTTTTAGCCACATGAGCAAGAACAAAGCGTTGCTTTGTTTGCTGCGCAAGGGGGCGAGCATATTTTTGCTACTATTGCTTTATGAGTCAGTCATTTAGAATGACTAAATTTCCTGTCCCATGCCTTATATCAGCTAAAAAATATGCGTTGCCGCAAACATAGACGAAATGTCAACAGACCCAAGTCATTTTGTCATCTGAATGGCTTATGCTGTTTAAAGACAGAAACGATCAGACTTGAGAGTTTGGTGAGAAAATGTCATAAAAACGTCATCATTGCTGTGCTTTAATATTCAATCATTGCGTCAGTCTATCCTTTTGTTGTGGAGTGTATTCCTTGAGTACGAATAATCCTGTGTTAAGTCACCATATTTCTTCTCAGTTCAATGAAGATTTGCAGGATGTAAATACCAAATTTATGGCCATGGGTGGTTTGGTAGAGCAGCAGGTTGCCAACTCGATTCACGCACTCTTGGATACCGATGCAGCCTTGGCGGTAGAAGTTCAGTTCCAAGACAACGTTGTCAATCGCATGGAAACCGAAATTGATGAAGCCTTAACTTTGATTTTGGCGCGTCGTCATCCAGCCGCAATTGATTTGCGTATGGTGATTGCCATGTCTAAAGCCAATACTGACTTAGAGCGTATTGGTGATGAAGCTGCAAAAATTGCCCGTATTGCCCAAAACTTATGTGAAGAAGGTGGTTCGCCACGCGGCTATATGGAAACACGTCATATTGGTAACCAAGTGCGCGTCATGATTCACGATGCACTCGATGCTTTTGCGCGTTTAGATGTCGATCAAGCACTGCGTGTTTTACTTGCCGATGCCGATATTGACCGTGAATATCAATCTGCAACACGTACTCTTATGACGTATATGATTGAAGATCCGCGTCATATTTCACGTGTGATTAATGTGATGTGGGTGTTACGTTCATTAGAGCGTATTGGTGACCACGCACGAAATATTTCAGAACAAGTGATTTATATGGTCAAAGGTTTTGACGTACGTCATACCAGCGTCAAAGAAATTGAAGAAAAAGTACAGGAACGCTAAGTTCAGCTTTTTTTTGAATATTCAGCCTCATCTAATGATGGGGCTTTTTTTATGGCTTGAATGAGTCTTTTGGATTTTTTGCTGATCTTTAAGATTTTGAAACAGCCTGAATTTTGGATAAAAAAAATCTCAGACTTTGGGGGAAATCTGAGATTGAAATCGGGGATATTTATTATAGTGAGAGATAATTGCTTATCTCCTTGAAAATAAGTATAGGAAAATCACACTCAAGAATCATGTGGTTTATTGTAGTGGAATGTAGCGTTTTATATACAAATGTATTTTTAAATTACATTATTTTTAGTGTGATTATTTTTAAAACTATTGTCTTTAAAATCAATAATTAATATATTTTTGAGTGTTTTGTTGTGACTGTGTATTATACGTTTCAATCGAGAAATAAAAATAGGAAGTCAGCTTAACTTTTTGAATCTATTTTCATTTATTTAAAACATTGTTGCTGCAATCTATAATCAAAAATGGAATAAAAAAAGAGCCTTCGTAAAGACTCTTTTAATGATAATGCGAACAAGGTTTGAATTTTCTAAAATGAAAAACAGTACTTGGATTAGTTTTGAGGTTTTAAGCCTTCTGCGACTTCCAAACTGGCATCATTGTTGAGAAACTTCTCACGTTGTTCTTCCAAAAACTTTTTCGCTTCAGGTTCAAACACATTTAAACGCTTTTCATTAATGAGCGTAGTTTGGTGTTTGAGCCATTCCTGCCAAGCCTGTTTAGATACCGTTTCAAGTAATTCTTGACCTTTGGCACCCGGAAAAGGAGCGAAATCCATCGCTTCCATGTCGGTTTGATATTTACGACAAAATACTTGTTTAGACATCTCTCACTTCCTGATTATGCATAAAGTTGAGCAAGACGTGTTTGAGCACGTTCAATTGCCGCTGCAACTTGTGCAGGCGCTGTACCGCCAATATGATCACGTGCATTTACAGAGGCTTCAAGGGTCAGTGCTTTTTCAAATACATCAGCTTGAATTAAATCTGAGAATTGCTGTAATTGTTCTAGGCTAAGTTCAGACAAGTCTTTGCCTTCTTGTACGCCCAATGCTACGGCTTTACCTACAATTTCATGTGCATCGCGGAATGCCACGCCATTTTTTACTAAGTAATCTGCAAGGTCAGTTGCCGTAGAGAAACCACGTAATGCAGCTTCACGCATTTCTGCAATGTTTGGTACTAAAGCAGGAATCATATCGGCAAATGCCATGAGCGAGCCGCGCACGGTATCAATGGCATCAAACAAAGGTTCTTTGTCTTCTTGGTTGTCTTTGTTGTAGGCAAGCGGTTGACCTTTCATCAGGGTCAACAGGCTCATTAAATCGCCATAAACACGACCTGTTTTACCGCGCACCAATTCTGGTACGTCTGGGTTTTTCTTCTGCGGCATAATGGATGAGCCAGTGCAGAAACGGTCTGGAATATTCACAAATTTGAACTGTGCCGATGTCCATAAAATCAGTTCTTCAGACATACGCGACAAGTGCATCATAATTAAAGATGCAGCAGCGTTAAACTCAATCCCGAAATCACGGTCTGATACAGCATCTAACGAGTTTTCAGATACAGCTTCAAAGCCCAACAATTCTGCGGTAAAAGCACGGTCAATTGGGTAAGTGGTACCTGCCAAAGCAGCAGAACCCAAAGGCATACGATTAACACGTTTGCGGCAGTCAATTAAACGCTCAGAGTCACGTACCAACATTTCGAACCATGCCATAAGGTGATGACCAAAAGTCACAGGCTGTGCGGTTTGCAAATGGGTAAAACCAGGCATAATGGTATGCGTGTTTTTGGCTGCCAAGCTCAAAATGCCGTGTTGTAATTTTTTTAATAATTCTAAAATGGCATCAATTTCGTCACGGACATACAAACGAATATCGGTTGCCACTTGGTCATTACGGCTACGACCAGTGTGTAATTTTTTACCTGTAATGCCAATACGCTGAGTAAGGCGCGATTCGATGTTCATGTGAACATCTTCAAGGTCAATACGCCATTCAAATTGACCTGCTTCAATTTCAGCCTGAATGGTATTTAAACCTTGGATAATATCGTCACGCTCTTCAGTCGTAAGTACGCCTACTTTGGCAAGCATCGTTGCATGTGCAATTGAGCCAGCAATATCTTGTTTATAAAAGCGTTGGTCAAATTGAACAGATGCTGTAAATTCAGCAACAAAAGCATCAGTCGCTTCAGAGAAACGACCGCCCCACATACCCGAAGTTTGGGCTTGTGACGGATTTGAGGAATTAGAAGATGTGGTCATATCGGCTCAATAAAGTAAAAAGCGGTGATTTGGACAAGAGTATAACAAATTCAGATTCACTTGCCGAAGAACAAGCCAATCAAACTTATGCTGATACGCAGGCAGAGCAACATGAGCTGTATTTTTTTACGAAAATAGGGCGTTGGCAATATCTAATTGAATTATTTATTGGCAGTAATGCTTTGGCAATGGTCTTGGCATTGGCTGAAGCACAAGGCTGGCATGGCTTAAGTTTTGCTCGGGTGCTGCAATACGTGCTCTATATTAATTGGGTGGTGTTGTGTTTTGCGGCCTTGGTGGAGTTTTTTCAGGCGCGTTTTTTACGCATGGGCTTGAGTTTATCTTTTTTGGTCAGTTTTTTGCTGCTGCAAGGCATCGTGTTGCTGACCACACTCAGTTTAAATACCTTGTTGCATTTTGGGCAAAACTTTCATCTACAGCAATTTGGTATAGATGATCTGTTACATGGCGTTGGACTGCATTTGAGTTATGGCGTGTTATTGGGCGCATTTTGCTTTCGTTATATTTATGTACGTGAACAGGCGATTCAGCAACGGCATAGTGAATTACAAGCGCGGGTACATGCCATGCAGGCGCGTATTCACCCACATTTTTTATTCAACAGCCTCAATAATGTGATTAGTCTCATTGCCATAGATCCCGATAAAGCCGAGCAAATGTTGCTCAATTTGTCGCGTTTATTTCGTGCCAGTTTGCAAGAATTAAAACTGGTTAGCCTGAAAGATGAGATCGAACTTTGCCAGCGATATTTAGACATAGAACAAATTCGTTTAGGCGAGCGTCTGACCGTGGAATGGAAAATTGAACAACCGCAACTGCTCAGTCAGGTACAAATACCCTTATTAACTTTACAACCCTTGTTAGAAAATAGTATTTTTCATGGAGTTGAAAAAGTTTTAGCAAAGAGTACGATAAGTATATTGATCGAAATATTGCAAAACCAAGTCAATATTGTCATTACAAATCCGTATGTCAGCGATAAAATAAATTTAAGACAAGGACACGGTATCGCGCTACAAAACGTGAAACAGCGTTTACAGGCTTATTATGGGCGCAGTGTCGCTTTTCAAAGTTATGCGGGGAATGGTATGTACACGACGGTGTTGCAATATCGCTATAAATAAAAAAACTTGTGATTGTTCTGATTTTTCTTAACTTGATAAAAATAAAGTATTCAACTGAAAAGGAGGGGAAATGGACATCCTAATTTGTGATGATGAGCCTCTGGCAAGAGAGCGATTATCACGTTTGGTCACTCAATTGGGGCATCATGTGGTGGCAACGGCAGCTCATGGGCAACAGGCGATTGAACTGGCAGATGAACATCAGCCGGATGTCATATTATTAGATATTCAAATGCCGGGAATGGATGGTTTAAGTTGCGCTCAACATTTGCGTGAGCTTGACCCAATGCCAGCCATTGTGTTTTGTACCGCCTACGATGAACATGCACTCGAGGCATTTAAGTCCAATGCGGAAGGCTATTTGTTAAAACCTATTATGCAACAGGAATTGCAACAGGTTTTAGATCATTTAACAAAACTCACGCAAGCGCAGATGAGTCATTTAAAACAAAAAGAAAATATGGACGAATTAAAAATAAAACGTCACCAAATTGCTGCGAAAACTTATCGTGGTGTAGAGTTGGTGCCTATAGAAAATATCTATTATTTTTTAGCCGATCAGAAATATGTCACGGTGCGTCATAAAAATGGCAGTGTCTTGATTGATGAAACGCTGAAAGATTTAGAAACCGAATTTGGTGATCAGTTTATTCGGATTCACCGAAATGCCTTGGTCTCGATTCAGTTTTTGGAGGGGCTAGAAGTGGTCAATTCAGGACAGTATCAGGTACGTTGCCGCGAGCTAGATGAGCGTTTGGCTGTTAGTCGACGACATTTGCCTTTATTGCGAGAACGCATCCAAAAACTCTAATTGATCAGCCTCATCGCAGATGAATACGCAACAGATTGATAAATCGGTAAAGAAATAGACTTGCATTTTTAGGGGATCAGGTTAAGTTTAGATGAACTTATTTATCTTGCTTAGCCACTATGATGAAAACCCTGAAAATTGCAACTCGACAAAGCCCACTTGCGTTATGGCAGGCTGAACACATTCGTGCCCGTTTAGAGGCGATGCATGCCGATTTAACTGTTGAGTTGGTGACCTTTGTCACACAGGGCGATAAAATTTTAGATACCCCATTGGCAAAAATTGGGGGGAAGGGCTTATTTGTCAAAGAATTAGAAGCCGCTTTAATGGATGGGCGTGCCGATTTAGCCGTACATTCTATGAAAGATGTACCCATGGCATTGCCTGAAGGTCTGAGCTTGGCGGTCATTTGTGAGCGTGAAGACCCACTCGATGCCTTTGTGTCGAATCACTATGCCAGTTTTGCAGATTTACCACAGGGCGCTAAAGTTGGAACCTCAAGCTTGCGCCGTAAATGCCAAATTTTAAAAGCACGTCCAGATTTAGAGATTATTGATTTACGTGGCAATGTGGGTACGCGCTTGTCTAAGCTAGATGATGGTCAGTATGACGCGATTATTTTAGCCAGTGCAGGATTAAAGCGTTTGGGCTTGGCAGAGCGTATTCGTCATACCATTCAGCCTGATGTGAGCTTACCTGCCGTTGGGCAAGGGGCTTTGGGTCTGGAATGTCGTAGCCAAGATCAGGCGGTGTTGGATTTAATTTTGCCGTTAATGCATGCCGAAACCAATGTCTGTGTACGTGCGGAACGTGCCTTTAATGCCTATTTGGAAGGTGGTTGTCAGGTGCCAATTGCAGGCTACGCAACTTTGCAGAATGGTCAGTTGCAGATTGAAGGTCGTGTTGGTAGTGTCGATGGGCAAACCATTCTTAAAGCTGTGCAATATGGCGCACCTGAACAGGCTGAAATGCTAGGTGAAGAATTGGCAAAAGCTTTATTGGCACAAGGTGCGGGTGAATTGCTCAAAGCCTTGTATCAATAATTCATATTGCACCAGAAGCCCATGCTCTTCATTAATACCCGACCTCAAGATCGTGCAGAGGCCTTAACTCAGGCTTTGCAACAACAGCATATTGAGGTCATTGATTTGCCCTTGTTGCAGCTTTCTGCACAGCCGTGGTCGGAGCAACTGGCTAATTTATATGCCCAGTTGCCTCACACGCATATTATTGTGGTGGTTAGTCCGACTGCTGTCGATATTGGGATGCAATATTTAGCCCGAAGCCAAATATCATTGCAGGATTTGCAGCATATACGTTGGGTGGCTGTGGGCGAAAAAACTGCAGAAGTTTTAAGTGGATATGGTCTTTACAGTGAAGTCCCACAGGTTGAAACTTCCGAAGGGATGCTGAGTTTGCCGTGTTTGCAAAATTTGAAAGTCGGCACACAAATTGCCTTTTGGCGTGGTGTGGGCGGTCGGCAATTTATGATGCAAACACTACTTGATCAGGGGATGCAGATCCATAATTTTGTGTTGTATCGACGGGAGTGTCCTGCCAGTTCTATTGAAAAAATGCAGGCAGTACGCGCGCGTTTAATACAATCTTCAGAATTTATCATGATGATCAGCAGTGAAGCCAGTTGGTTAAACTGGCTAAGCTTAATTCAGCGGGATTTCGATCTACTGAACAAAGGTCATTATTGGGTATTGGGTGATCGTTTAGAGAAAATTTTGCTCGATTATCAAACGCAGCATCATACAAAATATAACGTATTCAAGTTGACCCATTTAAAAACAGAATTAATATTGCACCACATGATGCGCATGCAAGGAAAACTATGAAAAAACTGGTTGTGATAGTGGTGTTGATCGCTTTGGTCTGGATCGTTAAATTAAGTTTTGATGTGATGCAAGTCTCGACGCAACAACAGCAACTCAGTCAAAGTTTGCATTTTGTAGAAAAAAATATTGCCAATTTAAATGATCAATTGGTGGCTTTGCAGCGCCGTAATTATACACAAGGTGCAGCAGAACAGCCCGCAGTATCCAGCGCTGTGCCGCAAGTAGATGCTATTCAACCAATGGAGATGGTGGCGCAGCAATTGGACTTGGTGGAATTTTCTTTACAGCAACAGCAATTTCACTATGCAACCGAAATGCTGGCAAATTTAGACCGTGAGTTAAACGAATATGCTTTAGCGCCAGCTTTGAAACAAAGTTTGCACCAAGTTATTCAGCAAGATCAGAAACAAATTCAACAATTTATAACAACACGCGATGCGCAATATCAACAAGTGAGTCAGTTGTTACAACAGTTAGATCAACACATAAAACAGCAAGTTCAACAACCTGAGCTGAACCCTGCCGATGTCGATGATCGTTTTTTTTGGCAAAAATGGCTGAGTATTGAATCTGCCAAGCAACCTGCGACACAGTTGATGCAGCGCCAGATTATTTTAAAAGAAGCACAATTGCGTCTATTGCTGGCTCGACAAATCTTTATACAAGGTCAATATGTGCAATATCAACAAGAAGTGAATGACATTATTCAGTTATTACAACAATTGCCTGATCAGAAAGCACAGCAATTGGTTCAGCAATTAGAAAAAATTAAAAATTTAAATATCGTTCCAACGCCAAGTTTAAAAACACGTGCTTTATTGGGGGCGGTATAAATGAAACAGATTTTACTCGCCTATGTGGTGGTCAGTATTGTACTGGTCGCTTTGCTGAGCGTACTGAGTTATGGGCATGGTTCAGGCTATGTTTATGTGTATTGGCGCGAATGGCAATTACAAACCAATATTTGGTTGTTGTTGTTCTTTTTCTTGTCGATTAGTGTTTCGCTACAAATTTTATGGTTGTTGTTAAAGCGCTATTTTAGCCGTGAACAGCGTAAGGTTGAAACAGTATTTAACTTTAAAAATCTGCATCCTTATGAGCAATTCGCGGTCATTTGGTTGCTAGATGCTGCAGAAGATCAACACCAGTTTATTCGACAGGTGTTTGCCCAGTCAGGCTTGCTGAAAGGGGTGATGGAAGCACGTATGTACTCCATTCAACAGCAATATCCGCAAGCATTGGCTGCTTTAAATCAAAGCAGTGCCATGGCGTTTGAGTTGGCAGAAATACAGCGTATTGAAATTTATTTAGCGCAGCAACAACCTGAACAAGCTTTGACGCATTTAGAGTTTTTGAATCAGCACGAATTATCGCCGTGGTTATTTAAAGTCAAAACGGCTTATCAAAAACGTTTAATTGCCTTGTGGGGCGAATTTGCCACGCAATATCCTTGGCATTATTTACGTTCGACCAAATACGGGCATTTAGATGCAGACACCAAGCAAAAGTGGCTGACTGAGTTATTAACCCAATTTGAGCAGGCTGATGCAGAAAATTTACAGGCTTTGCAGCAGCGTTATAGTGATTTAAGTGAGCAGATTTTCAGTCAGTCTTATGCCATTCAGGTGTTGTGGTTGAAGTTATTGTCGCGTCTGCCTGATTTAGCCGCACAACATGAACGTCTTGCGGTACAGATGTTGAGTGAACAGTTTAATCAGGAAGTGTTTTATTTATGGTTCCAACAGCAGTTGTTAAAACAACAACCTGATTATGCCAAAATTGAAAAGCAAATAAATCTGTGGGAACAGAAATACCCTGCATTACCTGTATTTAGTTTTGCCAAATGGCATATTTTTACAGCAACAGCGCGTTATTCAGAAGCCGAGCAATTACTGGATTTATATCCTGAACACGTATTAATGAGTTATTTAAGAGTTAAATCTAATTTAAAAGATCAGCCTGAATTATTAAAACAGTTAAATTTAATCTTTGAAAATAATTCTAATTTTGTCGAAATTAAAATTTAAGGGTGAGTTGTGTTAACACTAGCAGATTATCCAATTGTTTTTGAGCAGCGTGTTGCATGGGGAGATATGGATGCTTTTGGGCATGTCAATAATGTGATCTATTACCGTTATATTGAAAGTGCGCGTTTATATTATTTAGCCCATTTAAAAATTTTACAGCAAGATGTTTTGACTGTGATTGCCTCAAATCAGTGCAAATATATACGTCCTGTGGTTTATCCTGATATTTTAAAAATTGGCGTTCGGGTAGAAGAATTGCGTAATAGTGCCATGCGTATGCATTATTTAATTTACAGTGAAGCACAGCAAATGGTGGTGGCAGAGGCAGATGCGGTGATTGTATGTGTAGATCGCGTCAATATGCAAAAAACCTTAATCCCTGAAAATGTACGCGCGGGTATTCATAAAATAGAAAAAACCGTACAGCATATTCTTGATTAAATCTTAATAATCAGTTCATAATATGTCCGACTGTTATTTATATGTAGAGTAGTAGATTTTTTATTGACGCTTCGGTTTGATAAAAATAGAATGAATCTGCTTAATTTAATAACTGAATATAAAAAGCATAGTTTTTGGAGTAAGTATGATGCCTGATATTAGCAATTTGTCTGTAGAACAGTTAAAGCGTTTACAAGCTGAAGCGGAAGCATTAATTGCCACGAAAAAAGATCAAGCAATTGAAGATGCCTATAATCAAATTTTAGCGATTGCAGACAATTTGGGTTTAAGCATTGAGCAGATTTTGGAAGTTGGCGAAAGCAAGCGTATGAAAAGCCCACGTAAAACTGTAGCGCCACGTTATCGTAGCAAAATCAATTCTACAGATACTTGGACTGGTCGTGGTAAAAAACCACGCTGGTTAGTCGCTGAATTAGAAAAAGGTGCAAAACTTGAAGATTTTCTAATCTAAGCTTCATCAATTTGTCATTGATTTGACTTAGAGTTCAAAAACCAAGCAATACGGCTTGGTTTTTTTATCTGTATCAATTGGCGACGCCGAAAAAGTGTGCATAATGTGTGAGTGTTATAAAAAGTCATTCATAGAAAAATTAGTAAGGTTGGTCGTGGTGGCATGATAAAGAAACCCAAATACATCACGTGGTGGATTTTCGCCCTCATTGCATCTTTGTTTTTTGTGTTATTACAAATTCCAGCAGCGTGGTTAATTTCAAAATTTTATAAAAATAATCAGACCTTACATAATGTGAGTGGCAATATCTGGAAGGGACAAGCCGATTGGCACAATGGACAGTTACGTGGTTCTTTAAGTTGGAATACACGTCCTTTAGATTTGGTTTTATTGCGTGTCGCTGCCGATGTTGAAGTACACAGTGGTAATACTAAACTCGAAGGCATTGTTGGCTATCGTTTTGGTAGCGTCTTGGTGCAATCTTTAGATGGGCAAGTTGCGCCAGAAACCTTAAAAAGTATTGTGGATTGGCAGTGGCCAAGTAATGCGATTCAACTCAAAGACATTCATTTGAATTTTAAAAAACAGCAAGGCTTCACCAAAGCCAAAGGACAACTGCAGTGGGCGGGTGGCGAATTGCTGTATCGTTTTGCTCAGCGCCAAGACCGTATGAATATCCCTGCGTTAAAAGGCAGTTTGTCCGATGAAAATGGCAAACTGTTATTTGATATTCGCGATCAACGTGAACAAAAAATGCTGAATATTGCGCTTGATCAAAGCTTGATGCTAGATGTGCAACTCACGCAACGCTTATTGATGAATATCGCCTCTTATGAAGGCAAAGCGGGCTTAGATACCTATGTGATCAGTACTCGCCAACCTCTATTAAAAGGAGGTTTCTAATGGGTACACTCTCTGAACGATTAGGGAATTTGCACTGGAAGCAGTTTGATCGTGCTGCGCCAGTATTTTTAGCTTTTTTGATTTTGTATCTGTGTTGGAAACTGGCGAGTTTATTTTGGTGGGTTGTTGCGCCGCCCCAAGTCATGCAAATTGATCGGGTGGAGTTGGGTTCACAGCAACCACAAATCCCGAATATTACCTCCTTTGCATTGTTTCAAGAACTTGGGCGCAGCAACACTGCCGATGATCAATTAAATATGACTTTGCAAGGTGTAGTGGTTGGGCAGCCGAGTCAGTTTTCTTCTGCGGTCATTAAAGTGAATGAGGTGGCAGAGCGTTACCGTGTGGGTGATGTGATTGATTTGAGTCAGTACCAATTGGCAGAAGTCTACTGGGATCGGGTGATTTTACGTCATAGCAGTGGCGCGACGCGTGAAGTATTGTTTAAAGGTATTGAAAATGGTTTAAATCAACCTATCGCACCTTTAATTCCAAGTGGTAATCAAGCTCCTGTAACTGCACCTACGCAGTCCGCACAACCGAATAATGCCATTGGACAGGCAGTGCAGCGCATACAGGAAGATCGCGAACAATACTTAAAAGAGATGGGTGTTGAAGCAAATACGGGCAATGGTTATGAAGTGACTACACGTACGCCAGCCGCTTTAAGAAATAAACTGGGTTTACAGCCAGGTGACCGTATTTTGTCTTTAAATGGGCAAAACGTCGGGCAAGGACAAAGCGATGCACAATTGCTTGAACAGGCACGTCGTGAAGGTCAAGTGAAATTAGAAATAAAACGTGGTGATCAAGTGATGACCATACAACAAAATTTTTAAATGGATCGGCATCGTAACTACATGCAGAGACATATTTAGGGTTAGGAAACACAGTAGATTATGGCTTTATTGAATTATGAGCGTCCATTTTGGGCATTACTGGCTGCTGCACCGCTTGTTGCAATGGTGAGTACTGCAAGTCATGCGCAAACCTGGAAAATTAATTTACGTGATGCGGACTTAACTGCATTTATTAATGAAGTGGCCGATATTACGGGCAAGAACTTTGCAGTCGATCCGCGTGTGCGTGGCAATGTCACGGTGATTTCCAACAAAGCCCTGAATAAAAATGAAGTCTATGACCTGTTTTTAGGCGTATTGAATGTGAATGGTGTGGTGGCAATACCATCAGGCAATACCATTCGCCTTGTACCTGACAGCAATGTAAAAAGCTCAGGCATTCCCTATGATGGTCGTCAAAATGCGCGTGGTGACCAAATTGTAACGCGAGTGATTTGGCTAGAAAATACCAATGCCAATGACCTGATTCCTGCTTTACGTCCGCTCATGCCTCAGTTTGCGCATTTGTCTGCGGTCGGGGGCACCAATGCTCTAATCGTGTCTGATCGTGCCAGTAACATTTATCAGTTAGAAAGCATTATTCGTAACCTAGATGGTACGGGGCAAAATGACATTGAAGCGATTAGCCTGCAATCCAGTCAAGCCGAAGAAGTCATTGGCTTGCTTGAGTCGATGAGTTCGACAGGGGCAGCGAAAGATGTTAAAGGTTCGCGTGTGCGTATTGTGGCGGACAACCGTACCAATCGTATTATCATCAAAGGCGATACCGCAACACGTAAACGCATTCGTCAAATGATTGAAATGATGGATGTGCCTGCGGCAGATCGTTTGGGTGGTTTGAAGGTTTTTCGCTTGAAATATGCCAGTGCACAGAATTTAGCAGAAATATTGCAAGGTCTGGTTTCAGGACAGGCGGTGAGCAGCAGCTCTAATGCAAATAGCAACAGTAACAACAACAGTGCTAGTAATTTAAGCAGCACCAATAACAACACAGGTAATTCATCGACTATTTCCACCCCAAGTATTAATTTGGGGGGCAGCTCGAATAGCAACAATCAAAACAACATCACCAGTTTTAATGGTAATGGTGTCAGTATTATTGCCGATGGCTCGCAAAATGCTTTGGTGGTCAAAGCCGATCCGCAGTTGATGCGTGAAATTGAATCGGCCATTCAGCAACTAGATACCCGTCGTCAACAAGTGTTGATTGAAGCTGCGATTATAGAAGTGGAAGGTACCGATGCCGACCAATTGGGTGTGCAGTGGGCATTGGGCGATTTAAGCAGCGGTATCGGTCTAATTAATTTTGACAATATTGGTGCAAGTTTAAAAAATGTTGCTGCAGGCTATTTAACTGGTGGTGCAGCAGGCGCAGGCAGTGCGATTGGTGCAGGTACGTCATTGGTGTTGGGTGATTATCGTGAAGGTCGTGATGGTTCACGCAAGCTATATGGTGCGATGATTCAGGCCTTGAAGGAAAAAACCAAATCCAATTTATTGTCTACGCCATCTATTGTGACCATGGACAATGAAGAAGCCTATATTGTGGTTGGTGAAAACGTTCCTTTTGTAACAGGTTCATTATCTACCAATGGTGGTGTGGCAAATCCGTATACCACTATTGAACGTAAAGATGTCGGGGTTACTTTAAAAGTCGTGCCACATATTGGTGAAGGCGGAACACTACGCTTGGAAGTTGAACAAGAAGTGTCAGATGTCAAAGCCAATAAAGGTCAGGCGCAGGATTTAGTCACCAGCAAACGCGCAATTAAAACTTCTATTTTGGCCGAGCACGGACAAACCATTGTCTTAGGTGGCTTAATTTCTGATAACTCGGTTTATAGTCGTCAGGCTGTGCCAGGTTTGGGTGCTATTCCAGGGTTGGGGCGTTTATTCCGTTCCGATGGTCAATCTAATCAAAAACGTAATTTATTGATTTTTATTCACCCAACCATTGTGGGAGATAGTCAGGATATTCGCCGTATTTCGCAGCAGCGTTATAGCCAATTGTATAGCCTTCAGTTGGCAATGGATGCCGATGGTAGCTTTGCTAAACTGCCTGAGAATGTTAGCGATGTTTATCAGCAGCGTTTGCCTGTATCTCGAGTGGCGCCGCAAACAGGAACTTATCAAACCTTACCATCAGCAGTGTCTGCAAACCGCACAGCAACGGTGGTGAGCACCCCTGTTGCGATTGAGCCTGCGGTACAGCGCCAAAACGTAGTTTTGCCGCAGCAGGAAGTCAGCAAAACTAAAAATACAGTCACTACGACCACAATTCGCGCTACACCTTAATCGTATCCTGCGCAGATTGTGGTTGAGGGCATGTTATGATGTCGCCAAATCACACGAGAGAAGTTATTTATGACTTGGAAAATACAAGCAATTAGCGGTGAATTTACTGGCCAAGAAATTAGTATCGACCGTGATATGTTGGTGGGGCGTCATCAAAGTGCAGATTTGGTGCTGCAATCGGCAGAAATTTCACGTAAACATGCGGCTTTTTTACTTAAAGAACAAGCGCTGTATGTGCAAGATTTAAATTCTTCCAACGGCACTTTTGTAAATGATTTACGCATTGCCGATGAAACCTTACTTAAAGAAGGTGATATCGTCCAATTTGCCAGCTTAAAGTTTTCAGTATTTGCGCCTGCGGTTGAATTGGAACATGCGGCAGATGTCGCCGAAACTGCTGAAAAAGTCACAGCACAAACAGAAAAAACACCTGCACAGCAAATGAACGAGCAGGGAATGCCTGAATTGAATCAACGTGACAGTTCTGTGCAATTAAACCGTGATGGTATGCCGCAAGGCGTGGCAGTACCAAAACCAGCACCTATTCCAGAAGGCGTGGATATTCATGCAGTTCCAGCAGAGCCAACACCTGTGTCTGTCGAGCAGCCTGTTTCTCGTGTGGAACAAGAGAAAGAACAGCAAAAAAATGCTTCTGTTGGCTTGATTTCACTGATTGTCTTGGTGATTTTGGCAGTTTTGGCTTGGCTATTGTTTAAATAAGCAGCCTTTGCTTTACAATCAAGGCATGCGATCGCATGCCTTTGTTCATTTAGGGGGAAGAATGTCTATTGCTCAGCTTGATACACGTCAAGTCATTTTATTTGATTTAGATGGCACTTTGGTCGATTCTGCGACAGATTTATACCGCGCCATGAACATGAGTTTAAATGCACTGCAACTGCCTTTGGTAACACTGGAACAAGTGCGAACTTGGGTGGGGAAGGGAACTGCGGTATTTTGCAATAGTGTCTTATCGCACTTAATGGGCGAAGTTCATCCTGAACAGCAACAACAGCTACTGAACACCTTCTTAGAAATTTATAATGCCGATCCGTGTATCGACACACAACCATTCCCGGGCATTATTGAATTTTTGGACTGGGCAAAAGCACAACAAAAAACCTTAGTTTGTGTGACCAATAAACCTGAACTACCTGCTCGTGCCATTGTTGAAGCATTAGAGATGCAACACTATTTTGCTGATGTGATTGGTGGAGATCGCTTTGAGGAGCGTAAACCACACCCGCGTCAATTGCTGCATTGTGTTGAACATTATCAAGTGGAGAAGTCTCAAGTCTTGATGATTGGTGATTCTTCTAATGATGTTGAAGCCGCGCGTCGAGCGGGGATTGATTGTATTGTGGTCAGCTACGGCTATAATCATGGTGAGCCGATTGCCAATTGTCAGCCGCAACAAATTGTGGACAATTTAACTGAATTGTTAAATATTTAAGATTCAAAAATCAAATAATTTTACGCTAATTGCTATAAAGGATATCAATATGAGTCAGGCTGTAATGCCCATATTTCGATGGCGACGCTAGTCAATCTACAACCGTCCTTCACTTCGTCTTATCGAAAACATTGCTACATCGAAATATAGAGAGCTTCACATGACCACTCTGACTCAATTTGAACAACTTAAAGCAGCAGGCTACAACCTCATTCCTGTATATCGCCAGCGTTTGGCCGATACCGAAACTCCATTGTCGGTATTTGCACGTTTGAAGCAGCATCAACAAGCCTATTTGTTTGAGTCTGTAGAAGGTGGTGAAAACTGGGCACGTTATTCAATTATTGGTTTGGGTGAATCTACAGTTTTCTCCTGTAATGCGGGTGAACTCACCATCCAACATGCTGACGGTTCAATCGAAAAACAAACTTGTGCACAGCCGTTTCAGTATATCCGCGATTTTCAAGCGCAATTTAAAGTGCCTACGCAAGCTGACTTGCCTGAATTGCCAAGCTTTACAGGTGGTTTGGTGGGTTATTTTGGTTACGATGCAGTGCGTTATATCGAACCGCGTTTAAAAAACGTGCCTGCAGCAGATCCAGTCGGTTTGCCTGATATTTGGATGATGTTGTCTAAAACAGTCATCGTGTTTGATAACTTAAAAGATACCTTGTTCTTAATTGTGCATGCCGATGCAGCGCAGGCAGATGCTTATGACAAGGCACAACAACAACTCGATGCACTAGAAGAAATTTTAGCAACCCCGATTAGTCTAAAAGCAGAAAAACATACGCCACCACATTTTGAATCGCTTACAGGCAAAGAAAAATTCTTGGCGACCATTGATACCGTCAAAGAATACATTCGTGCAGGCGATGTTATGCAAGTGGTGCCTGGACATCGCATGGTGTCAGATTTTGATGGTGAGCCGTTACAGGTTTATCGTGCTTTGCGCCATCTCAACCCATCGCCGTACTTATTCTTGGTACAAGGCAAAACTTTGGGCGATGATCAGCCGTTTCATATTGTCGGCTCATCACCTGAAATTTTATCGCGTTTGGAAAATGGTATTGCCACTGTGCGTCCTTTAGCAGGTACACGCCCGCGCGGTAAAACCAAAGAAGAAGATTTGGCACTTGAGCAAGATTTGTTGTCGGATGAAAAAGAAATTGCCGAACACTTAATGCTGATTGACTTGGGGCGTAATGATGTCGGGCGTATCGCCAAAATTGGTAAAGTACAAGTGACTGATCAAATGGTGATCGAGCGTTATTCGCATGTCATGCATATTGTGTCCAATGTGCAAGGTGAAGTGCGTGACGATGTCGATGCTTTGGATGTTTTTCAGGCAACTTTCCCTGCAGGGACACTTTCGGGTGCACCAAAAATTCGTGCCATGGAAATTATTGATGAAGTTGAGCCTGTAAAACGTGGTGTTTTTGGTGGTGCTGTTGGTTATTTAGGCTGGCATGGCGAAATGGACATGTCGATTGCGATTCGTACCTGTGTTATTCGTCAAAATAAGGTCTATGTGCAGGCAGGCGCAGGTCTAGTTGCGGACTCAAATCCTGAATCTGAATGGAATGAAACCCAAATAAAAGCTCGCGCAGTGATCAAAGCGGTTGAATTATCATCAAATGGATTGATTTTATGAGTTTTTAGCGTTTTTTTTGAAAAAAACACTTGCACGGATTTCAAGTTTTGCTAAACTGCACACCGTTCCGATACGAAACGTACGAAACACTAAGAGACGCCGGCATAGCTCAGTTGGTAGAGCAACTGACTTGTAATCAGTAGGTCCACAGTTCGAATCCGTGTGCCGGCACCATCTTAGGGAGTTTGAGTTGTTAAGTAAAGAACGAACACTGAGTAAGTGTGAAAATGGTGGGATTCCCGAGCGGTCAAAGGGAGCAGACTGTAACTCTGCCGCGTAAGCTTCGAAGGTTCGAATCCTTCTCCCACCACCATTAACTTCGATAGAAGTGGTAATTACCAACATAGATGCGGGAGTAGCTCAGTTGGTAGAGCGGCAGCCTTCCAAGCTGCATGTCGCGAGTTCGATCCTCGTCTCCCGCTCCATCGAAGGATTTGTCGCTCTTATAGCTCAGTGGTAGAGCACTCCCTTGGTAAGGGAGAGGTCTCGAGTTCAAATCTCGATAAGAGCTCCAGGTACAGTTTAGCGATTATTCGCACAAGATTTTCAAAAAGCAGGCTTATTAGTCTGCTTTTCAAGTATTAGGTGTCTAGTTTTTTAGGCGATATGTCGGGGCAGAGTTTTACTCAGCATTGTGTTCGACGTAAACGAGGAAGATGAACATGGCTAAGGCTAAGTTTGAACGTAATAAGCCACACGTTAACGTGGGCACAATCGGTCACGTTGACCATGGTAAAACAACTTTAACAGCTGCGATTGCTACAGTATGTGCACGTAAGTTTGGTGGTGAAGCGAAAGATTACGCTGCTATCGACTCTGCACCAGAAGAAAAAGCACGTGGTATTACAATTAATACTTCTCACGTAGAATACGACTCTCCAACTCGTCACTACGCGCACGTAGACTGCCCAGGTCACGCCGACTATGTTAAAAACATGATCACTGGTGCTGCTCAGATGGATGGTGCGATCCTTGTTTGTTCAGCGACTGATGGTCCAATGCCACAAACTCGTGAACACATCCTTCTTTCTCGTCAGGTAGGTGTACCTTACATCATCGTATTCTTAAACAAATGCGATATCGTAGACGACGAAGAGTTAATCGAATTAGTTGAAATGGAAGTTCGTGAGCTTCTTTCTACTTACGACTTCCCAGGCGACGACACTCCAGTAATCCGTGGTTCAGCACTTGCTGCACTTAACGGTGAATCAGGTCAATATGGCGAAGATGCTGTAGTTGCTCTTGTTGAAGCGCTTGATACTTACATCCCAGAGCCAGTACGTGCAATCGATCAAGCATTCTTAATGCCAATCGAAGACGTATTCTCTATTTCTGGTCGTGGTACAGTAGTAACTGGCCGTGTAGAAACTGGTATCGTGAAAGTAGGCGAAGAAGTTGAAATCGTTGGTATCAAAGACACAGTTAAAACAACTGTAACTGGCGTAGAAATGTTCCGTAAACTTCTTGACGAAGGTCGTGCGGGCGAGAACTGTGGTGTTCTTTTACGTGGTACTAAGCGTGAAGACGTACAACGTGGTCAAGTACTTGCTAAGCCAGGTACAATCAAGCCACACACTAAATTCGATGCGGAAGTATACGTACTTTCTAAAGAAGAGGGTGGTCGTCACACTCCATTCCTTAACGGTTACCGTCCACAATTCTATTTCCGTACAACTGATGTAACTGGTGCAATCCAGTTGAAAGAAGGCGTTGAAATGGTAATGCCAGGTGACAACGTTGAAATGTCAGTAGAATTAATCCACCCAATCGCAATGGACCCAGGTCTACGTTTTGCGATCCGTGAAGGTGGTCGTACTGTAGGTGCGGGTGTTGTTGCTAAAGTAACAGCATAATTATAGAATGTGTTAAACAGGTCGAGAGCTTTGGCTCTCGTTCTGTTTTGTAGGTCAGTAGTTCAATTGGTAGAGCGTCGGTCTCCAAAACCGAATGTTGGGGGTTCGAGTCCCTCCTGGCCTGCCACTTTTTTTAAAAAAGCTTGATGTCGGCTAATCTAGTCATATAATAAGTCGCGAATTCTACGACGAGTACAAAAATGTCGAATGATAAATCGCGTGACGCATTAAGCGACGCGCCAATCCCTCAAAGAAATAATTCTGCTGAAGTTGTTCAATCGAGTTCTCCATTAGACTACGTGTTGTGGGGTATCGCTTTGATTTTATTCATCGCTTCGATGATGGTGAATCAGCATCTTCCTGCGTATTGGGCACCAGCCAATGATATTTGGGTGCGTGTTGGGGTAATTTTGGCTTGTATCGTTGTGGCTTTAGGTTTATTATACGCCACCCATCAAGGCAAAGGCTTTGTTCGTTTGCTTAAAGATTCACGTATTGAGTTACGTCGAGTCACTTGGCCTACTAAACAGGAAACTGTAACAACGTCATGGCATGTATTGATTGTTGTTGTAGTCACTTCAATTGTATTGTGGTGTTTTGACTATTTGTTAGGCTGGGCAATCAAGTTAATTATCGGGTAAAAGAGCTATGAAACGTTGGTACATTATTCATGCCTACTCAGGTTATGAAAAACAAGTGATGCGTTCGCTTAATGATCGAATCCAGCGTAGCGCTGTTGCCGATAGCTTTGGTGAAGTCCTTGTTCCTACCGAAGAAGTGGTAGAAATGAAGGATGGTAAGAAACGTAAGTCAGAGCGTAAGTTCTTTCCAGGCTATGTATTGGTTGAAATGGAAATGAACGATGAAACTTGGCACATTGTTAAAGAGTGTCCAAAAGTTTTAGGTTTTATTGGTGGTACAGCAGAAAAGCCTGCCCCAATTACGCAAAAAGAAGCTGACGCGATTCTTGCACGTGTACGCAATACTGGTGAAGCACCTCGTCCGAAGACGATGTTTGAACCAGGCGAAGAATTACTTGTGATTGATGGTCCATTCACCGACTTTAAAGGCGTGGTGGAAGAAGTTCAATACGAGAAGTCACGTTTAACGTTGACAATTAATGTATTTAATCGACCTACTCAGGTTGAGCTGGAATTTCGTCAAGTCGAAAAATCCGTTTAAGTTTGAGTGGTTGGAAAACGCCCGATTTATGATGAATCGGGCATTGTTGTTGTAACGGTATCGTTACTTAAAATATTGGGGAGCCTAGCGGCGTTTGTACCCAGAGGTAATTTGAAATGGCTAAGAAGATTGACGGCTATATCAAGCTGCAAGTTCCAGCTGGTAAAGCGAATCCATCTCCACCAATTGGTCCTGCATTAGGTCAACGTGGTGTTAACATCATGGCATTCTGTAAAGAATTCAATGCTGCTACACAAAAAGTTGAACCGGGTTTGCCAATTCCTGTAGTGATCACTGTGTACAACGACAAGTCGTTCACATTCATCATGAAAACTCCTCCTGCTGCAATTCTTCTTAAGAAAGCTGCAGGCATTCAAAAGGGTTCAGCTGTACCTAACAAAAACAAAGTTGGTAAGTTGACTCGTGCTCAATTAGAAGAAATCGCGACTACTAAAGAACCAGATTTAACTGGTGCTGATTTAGAAGCACGTGTGCGTACCATTGCTGGTTCTGCACGTTCTATGGGCTTGGATGTGGAGCTATAAGACATGGCAAAGTTAACTAAACGTCAAAAAGCCATTGCTGCTGCTGTAGAAGCAAACAAAGTTTACACTTTGGAAGAAGCAGTTGAAGTTCTAAACAACCTTCCTGCTGCTAAATTCAAAGAATCTTTGGATGTTGCGGTAAACCTAGGTGTTGACCCACGTAAATCTGATCAGGTTGTTCGTGGTGCGACTACACTTCCTGCAGGTACTGGTAAAACTGTACGTGTAGCTGTTTTCGCTCAAGGTGCTGCTGCAGAAGCTGCTAAAGCTGAAGGCGCAGACGTAGTTGGTTTCGACGACTTAGCTGAAAGCATTCAAGCGGGTAACCTTGACTTTGACGTTGTGATTGCAGCTCCGGATGCAATGCGCGTAGTAGGTAAGTTGGGTACGATTCTTGGTCCACGTGGCTTAATGCCAAACCCTAAAGTGGGTACTGTAACTCCTGACGTTGCGACTGCAGTTAAAAATGCAAAAGCAGGTCAAGCGCGTTACCGTGTAGACAAAGCGGGTATTATCCACGCTGCGATTGGTCAAGTTGGCTTTACTGCTGAAGCAGTTCGTTCAAACGTTGAAACCTTAGTTGCTGACTTGAAAAAGTTAAAGCCTGCAACTTCTAAAGGCGTATACATCAAAAAGATCACTTTGAGCTCTACTATGGGTCCTGGTCTTGTTATTGATGTACAGAACGTTTCTAACTAAGTCTGACTTAGAAAGAATTTTAAAGTCCTGAAAAGTCTCCTTCTCCCTCTGGGAGAAGGTCGGGATGAGGGTTAACCCTCTCCCTAACCCTCTCCTAGCAGGAGAGGGGGACATTCAGGCGGACTTTGAATTGGTAAATGAGAATTTATCAGCGTCAAAGACCTCAGGCGAGAGTAGTTTTATGCTGCTTTCTTAATCTTCCAGCCTGGGTAGACGCGGTGGTGTGATTTATTCCTCCTCCGCGTGTAAGTTCAGCAATGAATTTACGAATTGGGAGTGTGCTTCACGTAAGCACATAAATCACCGTTAGGAGGTTTTACAATGGCTCTTCTTATCGAAGACAAAAAACAGATCGTAGCAGAAGTTAACGAAGTTGCTTCTAAAGCGTTCTCTGCTGTTGTTGCTGACTATCAAGGTATGAGCGTTGAGCAATTAACGGCTCTACGTGTTGAAGCGCGTAAATTAGGTGTTACTACACGTGTTGTACGTAATACTTTGGCTAAACGTGCTTTTCAAGATACGCAATTCACGATCTTGAACGACAACCTTGTTGGCCCAACAATTTTAGCTTTCTCAACTTCTGAAGACGACATGGGTGCAGCTGCACGCTTGTTCGAAGAATTCGCTAAAACGAATAAAGCATTTGAACTTAAAGCTGCTGCATTTGACGGCAAACTTTATCAAGGTGCTGAAGTTAGCGTAATTGCGAATCTTCCGAACCAAGAAAAAGCGCTTACTATGCTTGCAAACGTTCTTCAAGCTCCTATTTCGAAATTGGGTCGCCTTATTACTGCGCTCAAAGAGAAAAACGAGTCAGAAGCTGCATAAGCTTAAATTTATTTCCACACCATTCAATTTCCATTTGGAGTTATTCTCATGGCTTTAACTAACGAAGAAATCTTAAACGCAGTTGCTGAAAAAACTGTTCTTGAACTTGTTGAACTTATCTCTGCTTTTGAAGAGAAATTCAATGTATCAGCTGCTGCTGTTGCTGTTGCTGCTGCTCCAGGCGCTGGCGCTGCTGCTGCAGAAGAGCAATCTGAATTCAACGTTGAGTTGACTTCTTTCGGTGCGAACAAAGTTGCTGTAATTAAAGCAGTTCGTGAAGCTACTGGCCTTGGTCTTAAAGAAGCTAAAGACATCGTTGAAGGCGCTCCTTCAGTGATCAAAGAAGCTGTTTCTAAAGAAGAAGGTGAAGAGCTTAAGAAGAAACTTGAAGAAGCTGGTGCTACAGTTACACTTAAGTAATCTTAAGGGGAGTCGATTTTTTTATAATCGACTCCAAAAAATGGCTGATGGCTCTTGGGTCATCAGCCTTTTTGCGTTACAATTATCGGCTCGATTTTTGTTTGAATGATGGGAAAACCATCGAAAACAATATAAATCAATAAAATCAAACGCTTACCAATATTTTTCCACATTTAAAAATATTGTTAAGCGTTTTAATACCACTAAAAATTGCAGCATTTGTAAAGAGTGGTGGCCATATCGGCCTGCGTAATTCCTTCTAAACCCGTTCTGCAGGCGGGTTTAGTTTACTTTCCGAGGACTCCAGATGGCATACTCATATACCGAAAAGAAACGGATCCGTAAGAATTTTGGTAAATTGCCCCAAGTAATGGATGCACCGTACTTGCTTTCGATTCAAGTCGACTCGTACCGTACTTTCCTTCAAGATGGCAAAACTCCAAAAAGCCGCGAAGATATCGGTCTCCAAGCCGCATTTCGTTCAGTTTTTCCTATAGAAAGTTATTCTGGCAATGCTGCTTTAGAATTTGTTGAGTATAGTCTTGGTAAGCCTGAGTTTGATGTACGTGAGTGTATTCTTCGCGGCTCAACTTATGCGGCACCAATGCGCGTAAAAATTCGTTTGATCATTAAAGATCGTGAAACGAAATCAATCAAAGATGTGCGTGAGCAAGAAGTCTACATGGGCGAAATGCCATTGATGACGGATAACGGTACCTTTGTGATTAACGGTACTGAGCGTGTAATTGTTTCTCAATTACACCGTTCACCAGGCGTGTTCTTTGACCATGATAAAGGTAAGACCCACTCGAGCGGTAAAGTGTTGTATTCAGCACGCATTATTCCTTACCGTGGCTCATGGTTAGACTTTGAATTCGATGCCAAAGACCTCGTTTATGTGCGTATTGACCGTCGTCGTAAATTGCTTGCGACTGTAGTGTTGCGTGCATTGGGCTATAGCAATGAACAAATCCTAGACTTGTTCTTTGAGAAAGTACCTGTCTATTTAGACATGGGTAGCTACCAAATTGACCTTGTCCCAGAACGCTTACGTGGCGAAATGGCACAATTTGACATCACTGATACTGACGGCAAAGTGATTGTTGAGCAAGGTAAACGCATTAATGCGCGTCACGTACGTCAAATGGAAGCAGCTGGTCTTGAGAAGCTTTCAGTTCCTGATGAGTACTTGTACGAACGTATTACTGCAGAAGACATCCAGCTAAAAGATGGCGATGTGATTGCTGCAAACACCTTGTTAAGCCATGAAATCATGGTGAAACTTGCAGAAGGTGGTGTTAAACAATTTAACATCCTATTCACCAATGACATCGACCGTGGTTCGTTCATTGCGGACACCTTACGTGCAGATACAACTGTTGGTCGTGAAGATGCTTTGGTAGAAATCTACAAAGTGATGCGTCCAGGTGAGCCACCGACGAAAGAAGCCGCTGAAAATCTGTTCAATAACTTGTTCTTCTCTTCTGAGCGTTATGATTTATCGCCAGTAGGTCGTATGAAGTTCAACCGTCGTTTGGGTCGTCCTTACGAAGTGGGTACAGATCAGAAATCACGTGAAGTTGAAGGTATTTTGTCTAACGAAGACATTACCGATGTACTTAAAACATTGATCGAAATCCGTAACGGTAAAGGTGAAGTCGACGATATCGACCACTTGGGTAACCGTCGCGTACGTTCAGTGGGCGAGATGACTGAAAACCAATTCCGTGTTGGTTTGGTACGTGTTGAGCGTGCTGTAAAAGAGCGTTTGTCACAAGCTGAAACAGACAACCTGTCTCCGCAAGATTTAATCAATGCGAAGCCAGTGGCTGCTGCAATCAAAGAATTCTTTGGTTCAAGCCAATTGTCTCAGTTCATGGACCAAAACAACCCGTTGTCTGAAATTACCCACAAGCGTCGCGTATCTGCGCTTGGTCCAGGTGGTTTGACACGTGAACGTGCAGGCTTTGAGGTACGTGACGTACACCAAACTCACTATGGTCGTGTGTGTCCAATTGAAACGCCTGAAGGTCCAAACATTGGTTTGATCAACTCGCTTTCTGTTTATGCAAAATGTAATAATTTTGGCTTCTTGGAAACGCCATACCGTAAAGTGGTTGATGGTCGTGTAACCGATGAGGTTGAGTATTTATCTGCAATTGAAGAAGTGGGCACGATCATTGCGCAAGCGGACTCAAGCGTAGACCAAGATGGCAATTTAACAGAAGAATTCGTATCTGTACGTCACCAAGGTGACTTCGTGCGTATGCCGCCAGAGCGCGTGACGCACATGGACGTTTCTGCACAGCAGGTTGTATCTGTAGCAGCATCACTGATTCCATTCCTTGAGCACGATGACGCCAACCGTGCCTTGATGGGATCGAACATGCAACGTCAGGCTGTTCCGACGCTTATCGCTGATAAACCACTTGTGGGTACAGGGATGGAAGCGAACGTAGCACATGACTCAGGTGTATGTGTGATTGCAAACCGTGGTGGTCGTATTGAATATGTCGATGCTTCACGTGTAGTCATTCGTGTGAACGAAGAAGAAATGATCGCGGGTGAAGCAGGTGTAGATATCTACAACCTGATCAAATACACACGTTCAAACCAAAACACTTGTATTAACCAAAAAGTTTTGGTGAAGATGGGTGATAAGGTAGGTCGTGGTGATGTATTGGCTGACGGTCCATCTACAGATGGCGGTGAGCTTGCACTCGGTCAGAACATGCGTGTCGCGTTCATGACTTGGAATGGCTATAACTACGAAGACTCGATCTTGCTTTCTGAGCGTGTACTTCAAGAAGACCGTTTAACTTCGATTCACATTCAAGAATTGTCATGTGTTGCACGTGATACCAAATTGGGTGCGGAAGAAATCACAGCTGATATTCCAAACGTGGGCGAAGCTGCACTGTCTAAACTAGACGAGTCTGGTATCGTTTACATTGGTGCTGAAGTGACTGCAGGCGACATTCTTGTTGGTAAAGTAACGCCTAAGGGTGAAACTCAGTTAACGCCTGAAGAAAAATTGCTTCGTGCAATCTTCGGTGAAAAAGCAGCAGATGTGAAAGATTCATCATTGCGCGTTCCATCAGGTACTAAAGGTACTGTGATTGACGTTCAAGTCTTTACCCGTGATGGTCTAGAAAAAGACGAACGTGCACAAGCGATTGAAAAAGCACAACTTGATGCATATCGCAAAGACTTGAAAGAAGAATACAAAATCTTTGAAGAAGCAGCGCGTGAACGTATTATCCGCTTATTAAAAGGTCAAGAATCTAACGGTGGCGGTACAACTAAACGTGGCGACAAACTTTCTGAAGATGTGTTGTCTAGTTTAGAATTAGTTGACTTACTTGAAATCCAACCAAGTGATGAAGCAATTGCTGAGCGTTTAACTCAAATTCAAACTTTCTTGAAAGAGAAGAGCTTTGAAATTGATGAGAAATTCGCTGAGAAGAAACGTAAGCTTTCTACAGGCGATGAACTCACTACGGGCGTGTTGAAAGTTGTTAAAGTTTATCTTGCTGTTAAGCGTCGCATCCAACCGGGTGACAAGATGGCGGGTCGTCACGGTAACAAAGGTGTTGTATCAAACATCTTGCCTGTAGAAGACATGCCGCACGATGCTAACGGTGTACCAGTAGATATCGTATTGAACCCACTAGGCGTACCATCGCGTATGAACGTGGGTCAGATTCTTGAAACACACTTGGGTATGGCAGCCAAAGGTTTGGGTGAGCAAATTGATAAAATGCTCAAACAACAACGTGAAATTGCTGAACTACGTGAGTTCCTAGACAAGATTTATAACAAAGTTGGTGGCGAGCAAGAAGATCTTGACAGCTTAACTGATGATGAAATCTTGGTATTGGCTGGCAACTTACGTGCAGGTGTTCCGTTGGCTACTCCTGTATTTGATGGTGCAGAAGAAGGTCAAATTAAAGAATTACTTGAACTGGCTGAATTACCACGTTCTGGTCAAACCGTGTTGTACGATGGTCGTACAGGCGAGAAATTTGACCGTCCAGTGACTGTAGGTTATATGTACATGCTCAAACTCAACCACTTGGTGGATGACAAGATGCACGCACGTTCTACAGGTTCTTACTCACTTGTAACGCAACAGCCGTTGGGTGGTAAGGCACAATTCGGTGGTCAGCGTTTCGGTGAGATGGAAGTCTGGGCACTTGAAGCATACGGTGCTGCATACACGCTTCAAGAAATGCTCACTGTGAAGTCGGATGACGTTGAAGGTCGTACCCGTATCTATAAGAACATTGTAGATGGTAACCATTATATGGACCCAGGTATGCCTGAATCGTTTAACGTATTGACCAAAGAGATCCGTTCTTTAGGTATCAACATTGAACTGAAAAATGGTGACTAAGCATCTCCATTAAATCTCCCTAAATCCCTCTTTATAAAAGAGGGACTTTTCCCCCTTTGAAAAAGGGGGATTAAGGGGGATTAAAACTCAGTTAAAAAACAATATTTGTGACCCAGTTGGGATGTGAAAACAGCCTCCCAGCACACGGAGAAAAAAATTGAAAGACTTGCTCGATATCATGCGCAAAAAGACGGATTCAGACGGTCATGCTCCAGTAGAGTTTGACCGCATCCGTATTGGTCTTGCGTCACCAGAAATGATTAAGTCATGGTCTCACGGTGAAGTTAAAAAGCCAGAAACCATTAACTATCGTACGTTTAAGCCTGAACGTGATGGTTTATTCTGTGCCAAAATTTTTGGTCCAGTAAAAGATTACGAATGCTTGTGTGGTAAATACAAGCGTATGAAATACAAAGGCGTCATTTGTGAAAAATGTGGCGTTGAAGTAACGACTGCAAAAGTTCGTCGTGAGCGTATGGGTCACATCGAACTCGCTTCTCCAGTTGCACACATTTGGTTCTTGAAATCATTACCAAGCCGTATTGGTTTATTACTTGATATGACTTTACGTGATATCGAGCGCGTATTGTATTTCGAATCTTATGTGGTTACTGACCCAGGTATGACGCCATTTGAGAAATATCAACTTCTCAATGACGAAGAATACTTCAATGCTCTAGAAGAGCATGGTGATGAATTCACTGCGAAAATGGGTGCTGAAGCAGTTCAAGACTTGTTAAAAGACATCGATCTTGAAGCTGAAATTGCTCGTTTACGTGAAGAAATTCCACAAACAACTTCAGAAACTAAGCTGAAAAAAGCCTCTAAGCGTTTGAAGTTGATGGAAGCGTTCAAAGAGTCGAACAACAAGCCTGAATGGATGGTGATGAATGTACTGCCTGTACTTCCACCAGATCTTCGCCCGTTGGTTCCACTTGAAGGTGGTCGTTTTGCGACTTCTGACTTGAACGATCTTTATCGTCGTGTGATTAACCGTAACAACCGTTTGAAGCGTCTTCTTGACCTTGCAGCGCCAGACATCATCGTACGTAACGAAAAACGTATGTTACAAGAGTCTGTTGATGCCTTGTTAGATAACGGTCGTCGTGGTCGTGCAATCACAGGTTCAAACAAGCGTCCGCTTAAATCTTTGGCAGATATGATCAAAGGTAAGCAAGGTCGTTTCCGTCAAAACTTACTTGGTAAGCGTGTTGACTATTCAGGTCGTTCGGTGATTACCGTTGGTCCAAACCTACGTTTACACCAGTGTGGTCTTCCGAAGAAAATGGCACTTGAACTGTTCAAGCCATTCATCTTTGCAAAATTACAAGCTTCAGGTCAAGCAACCACCATTAAAGCTGCGAAGAAAATGGTTGAGCGTGAAACGCCAGAAGTTTGGGACGTTCTTGCATCTGTCATTCGTCAACACCCAGTGATGTTGAACCGTGCGCCTACACTTCACCGTTTAGGTCTTCAAGCATTTGAACCGATCCTGATTGAAGGTAAAGCCATCCGTTTACACCCACTCGTTTGTGCTGCGTTCAACGCTGACTTCGACGGTGACCAAATGGCGGTACACGTACCATTAACACTTGAAGCGCAATTAGAAGCGCGTGCGTTAATGATGTCGACCAACAACATCTTGTCTCCTGCGAACGGTGAGCCAATCATCGTACCATCTCAGGACGTTGTCTTGGGCTTGTATTACATCACGCGTGATGCAATCAATGCCAAAGGTGAAGACATGGTGTTTGCAGATACGCACGAAGTAAACCGTGCACTTGCAACGGGTCAAGTTGACTTACACGCTCGCGTAAAAGCACGTGTACACCAAACCGTAATCAATGAAAATGGTGAGCGTGAGCAACAAACTATTGTTGTAGATACGACACCAGGTCGCTGCTTGCTTTGGGAAGTTGTGCCTGAAGGTTTAAGCTTCGAGCAAATTAACCTAGAGATGAACAAAAAGAACATCTCAAAGTTAATCAACTCTTGCTACCGTAAATTAGGTCTAAAAGACACGGTTATTTTTGCAGACCAATTGATGTACTTGGGCTTCCGTCAAGCGACACGTTCAGGTGTTTCTGTGGGTATGGAAGACATGGTTATTCCACCACAAAAACAAGCAATTATTGAAAAAGCAGAAACTGAAGTTCGTGAAATTGAACAACAGTTCGAGCAAGGCTTCGTAACTGCGGGTGAGCGTTATAACAAAGTGGTCGATATTTGGGCACGTACCAACGACCAAGTTGCTAAAGCGATGATGGACAACTTGTCATTTACCACTGTTAAAAACAAACAGGGTGAAGACGAGAAGCAAAAATCATTCAACTCGATCTACATGATGTCGGATTCAGGTGCGCGTGGTAGTGCGGCACAGATTCGTCAGTTGGCGGGTATGCGTGGTTTGATGGCGAAACCAGATGGTTCGATCATTGAAACGCCAATTAAAGCGAACTTCCGTGAAGGTTTGACGGTACTTCAGTACTTCATTTCAACTCACGGTGCGCGTAAAGGTTTGGCCGATACCGCATTGAAAACAGCGAACTCAGGTTACTTGACACGTCGTTTGGTTGACGTTGCACAAGACTTGGTAATTACTGAGCCAGATTGCGGTACTTATGGCGGTTTAGTGATGACACCATTCATTCAAGGTGGTGATGTCATTGAAAACCTTGGTACGCGTGTATTAGGTCGTGTAACTGCTGAAGACGTGAAGAAAGCGGGTTCAGACGAAGTTATTCTGCCACGTAACACACTCATTGATGAAAAACTTGCTAACTTCTTAGAAGAGCAAGGTGTCGATGAAGTAAAAGTACGTTCAGTGGTATCTTGTGAATCGACCTTTGGTGTATGTGCGAAGTGTTATGGTCGTGACCTAGCACGTGGTCACTTGGTGAATCCAGGTGAATCTGTGGGTGTAATGGCTGCTCAATCGATTGGTGAGCCAGGTACACAGTTAACCATGCGTACATTCCACGTGGGTGGTGCGGCAAGCCGAACTTCTGCAGCCAATAGCGTACAAGTGCGTAACAAAGGTTCAGTACGTTTCCATAACGTGAAAACTGTACAACACGCTAAAGGTCACTTGGTATCTGTTTCACGTTCAGGTGAAATTGGTATTGCCGATGAGTTAGGTCGTGAGCGTGAGCGTTATAAACTGCCATACGGTGCGTCAATCTTGCTCAAAGATGGCGAAGCGGTAGAAGCTGGCGGTATTGTGGCGACTTGGGATCCACACACGCATCCACTTGTGACCGAAGTTGCGGGTAAAATCCGTTTCAGCCAGATTGCTGATGGCGTGACTGCGACCTCGAAAACAGATGATGCGACTGGTATGACCACAGTTGAAATCTTGCCAGTGACTTCACGTCCTGCGTCAGGTAAAGACTTACGTCCTGCAGTCGTGTTAGACACTGTGGATGGTGGCGAACAGTTCTACTTCTTGCCACAAAATACCATTCTTTCTGTGCGTGATGGCGAAAGCATTGGTGTGGGTGACGTTATTGGTCGTGTACCACAAGAATCTTCACGTACTCGTGATATTACCGGTGGTTTACCACGCGTTGCAGACTTATTTGAAGCACGTAAACCAAAAGAGCATGCGATTCTTGCAGAAGTGTCAGGTATCGTGAGCTTTGGTAAAGAAACCAAAGGTAAGAACCGTTTAGTGATTACACCAGATGATGGCTCTGAGATTTACGAAGAGTTGATTCCAAAATGGCGTAACATCAACGTGTTTGAAGGTGAGCATGTGAACCGTGGTGAAACCATTTCTGATGGTCCACAAAACCCACATGACATCTTACGCTTGAAAGGTGAAGTGGCATTAACCAACTACATCGTGAACGAAGTTCAAGACGTTTACCGCTTACAAGGTGTAAAAATTAACGATAAGCACATTGAAGTCATCGTGCGTCAAATGTTGCGTAAAGTTGAAATCACCGATGGTGGCGATACGAGCTTCATCAAAGGCGAACAAGTGGATTACATTCGCGTGGTACAAGAAAACCAAGCTGTACTTGCACAAAACAAGTTCCCAGCGAAGTTTGAACGTCAATTGATGGGTATCACCAAAGCATCGCTTTCAACAGACTCGTTCATTTCTGCTGCATCGTTCCAGGAAACTACACGTGTGTTAACTGAAGCGGCTGTAACAGGTAAAGAAGATGATTTACGTGGCTTGAAAGAGAACGTTGTTGTGGGTCGTTTGATTCCAGCAGGTACGGGTCTTGCTTACCACCTAGAGCGTCGTCGTCAAGAAGCTGAAGCTGCTGAATTGGCATTAGTGAATGATTTCTCTGATGTAGATCAAGCATTAAGCCAAGCATTTAGCGATGAATTTAACGATCTCTAATTCGTTTTAAAGCATCATTTAAAGACGCCTTTCGAGGCGTCTTTTTTTTGCCAACGTTTTAGTTGCATATTTTGCTTTAATAAAGCCGCAATATTGCATATAGTGAATTAAGAACAATTTAAAAATATCAAGAAAACTAAGGGGATAGCTTATGCAATTTAGAGGACTGACACTGTGTTTATCGGCAATGCTACTGAGTGTGTCTGTTTCGGCTGCACCAATGCCAAACAGCATTGTGGTGAAAGACAAAGCCATTGTGCCTATTCTAAAAACTGAAGTGATTCGTACAGTGACAGGTGAAAAGCCTATACGCCATGTAGAAGCCACGATTTTTGAAGTGAGCAATCAGGGTAAAGATATTGTGGCAAAGGAAGTTGTTTTTGATGATGATCAAGCACAGTTTTCAGAGAAACAATTGGGTATTCCTGTGATTCAAAAAGGTGGGGTGATTGTACCAACCTCAAAAATTGAGTTGAATAAAACCCTAAAGCAGGATGGTAAAGTCATTTCTGAAGTGAAAACGATTGATGCAGAAGGCATGGAATATAAGCAGGGGCAGGCGCCAATTCATCGCACATTAAAACTGGATCGGGTCAAAACGCCTGAAAGCAAAGAAACAGTTTCTCATGCTGTGTTTACTGAAGATGGTAAAACCACACGTGATGTGGTGGTACTTGAAGAAGAGGGTACAGAATCCTTTATGATGCCTTAAGCATTTTACAGAAATACTCATATCTTACTGTGCTTGGTAACAGATTTTTCAAAGTTGATGCCGCAAGATGCACTACACTTAAAATCAACAACAGCGGGGAGACATCGCGATGAAAAAAGTATTTAGCGTATTGGCAGTTGCAACTGTATCGACCATGTTAATGGCGGGTTGTGAGAGCATGAGTTCAAATGACCAACGTATTGGTGCAGCAGCATTAGGCGGTGCCGTTGGTGGCGCAGCGGGTAACAGCGTAGGTGGTAGTGTTGGTGCAGCAGCAGGCGCAGGTGCAGGTGCAGCAGTTGGAAGTAAAACCCAAGATGGTTCTAACCGTAACGCAACCTATAGTGGAATTGGCGGTGCGATTGGTTCAATTTTAGGTAAAGAAGTGATAGGTGGTAATGCAGGCGCTGCAATCGGTGGTGCTGTTGGTGGTGGTGCTGGTGCAGCCATCGAGCAAAAGCGTTAATCTGAATACGAACAGCCATGCCATCCTACTGAAGTATTTATATTTCAGTACATCCAACGCAGAGTCTTATGATTCTGCGTTTTTTATGCGCTAGCTGAAAAATTAATGCGTTTGGATAAATTGATTGACTGCTTGAGTATAAGCATTATTTTGTCCCAATGACTTGTTGATTTCAGCATGTGAAAGTCGGACAGGCAATAACTGGGTTTGAGTTCCGAATTTCTGTGCTTGTTGAATAAATTGTCGAGCTTGAGTACAGGGTTGATCTGCACGGATGGTTGAGCACACCGCGAGAAATGCAGGTAAAGCTTGATGTAGCTGAGCTATCGGAGAAAGGGCTTTCCAGTTGGAAGGTTGATCACCAAAGGCTTGATCATAAAAACGTGCATGACGTGTTTGCATTATCTTTTCTATATCATAAGCCGCGCTATCTAAAGCAACTGTAGCACGCCAAGGCTGTGGCTGGGGTGCCAGCCAATGGGGGCGAACGGTTAATAGACTGACCAGGTGTGCGCCCGCAGAATGTCCCATCAGCACCAAGCGTTTTGAGTCAGCATGCCAATGCGGTGCCTGATTTTGGATATAAATAAGCGCTTGGGCGATATCCTGAGTTTGCTGCTGTACGGTCACATCTGGAACTAATCTATAGTTGATAGACACAAAAATCCAGTTTTGCTTGGTCCAGTAACTCAGCTTATTTTTGACCACAGCAGCATGATTTTTATCACCCATTTTCCAAGCACCGCCATGGACCATCATCATGAGCGGGGCTGGTGTTTGATCTGTGAGTACTTTGGCAGGGAAATAGACATCCATCACTTGTTGAGGATGAGATCCATAAGCCACATTTTTCAAAGTCTGGACTTTGGTAAATGTATTCGGCACCAAAGCATGGAGGGATGTCGATGAATAGAAACAAAGTAGGGAAAAGATTGGCACAAGATTTTTTTTCATTTTAATAATCCTTTAATTTTAAATACTATCAATGTTTATAATTTTTATGATCCACTGATGTATCAACAGTAATACGTTAATTAATTCATACCTGCTCAAAAAGAGTAGAGAAGTTTGTCGGTGACATTGATCTTTTTGTCTTTTGATTAAAATAATATTACCAACAACGCAGAATCATTAGATTCTGCGTTTTTATGTGAGCTAAAAATTACGTTGCTACGGCTTTGGGCTTTTTGCGTCGGATATATAATGTTTTATGCACTTCTGCGATTCGTACGCCTGATTCATCGACAATATTGAGCGTATATTGACGTGTAACAGGCGCATAGTCTTCTGCGAGTTGTTTAATTTCTTCGACTTCAGCAGCACTTAGGCGAATATCGGCATACACCGTACTGCGCCCAGGGGCGAGGAAATGAATCGTCGCAGCTTTATCCCAAACAATATATGTTGAACCCAAGTGATGCATCAGAATTAACATATAAAAGGGATCGACCATGGAATAGAGACTGCCGCCAAAATGCACCCCGACAATGTTTTGATTTTTGCGGGTCAGTGGCATTTTGACACGGACATGGTGGTTGGCTAAATCGATTTGATCGATTTCAATGCCTGCACCCCGATAGGGTGGATAGCGATTTAAAAAGTATTTGGAAACGATAGGAAGTTGCTGTAATTTTTTGATGAGATTCATGTGATATTTCATAGAGCCTAGAGCAGATTGTCTTTTATATTAGTATGAAATTTAAGCAAACCTATGGCATATTTTGTTATTCTCAACAGCAATCGTGTCAATAAAAACCAACAGGATGTTTATGCAAGCGCAAACGCAATGGATTGAAACCTCTGATCGACAACAGCTCTATGTCAAAACTTGGGGCGAAAAAAAAGCACCTGCACTGATTTTGGTGCATGGCTATCCAGATAACCAAGAAGTCTGGGAGCGGGTGATTGCCGTGTTGGTGCAAGATTTTTATGTGGTGAGTTATGATGTGCGCGGTGCGGGACAATCCTCCATTCCTAAATCCATTCGTGTCTATAGCTTGGCTCAATTGGCTGCAGATTTAATGGCTGTTGCTAATGCCGTTTTGGGGCAGCGTGCATTTCACTTGGCAGCTCATGACTGGGGTTCAATTCAGTCTTGGGAAGCTGTAACTGATCCAGATTTAAAAGGACGAATTTTATCTTACAGTACTATTTCAGGCCCATGTTTGGATCATGCAGCGTTCTGGATGCGTAAGCAGTTTTCTGAAAATAAAATTAAATTTTTCAAACAAATGCGTAAATCTTGGTATATTGCCGCCTTTCAACTTCCTGCACTTGCACCTACAGTTTGGCAGTTTTTTCAACCTGAACAATGGCGTCAGGTAGTGATACGTTTAGAACGTGATCAAGATATTGCGATCAATCCTAATATCCGCAAAGATGGGCGCTATGGCGTCAATTTATATCGTGCCAATTTTATCCCACGTTTATTAAAGCCGCGTCAACGTTATGCAATTTGTCCTGTGCAAGCTATTGTCTTGAAATATGATCAATTTGTGGGTGCTGAATTGATTGATGAAATGTCGCATTGGGTAGATGATTTTCAACGTGTGGAGTTGGCAGCTAATCACTGGGCGATTCTTAGTCAGCCGCAAGCGGTTGCTACTGCCATCCGTGATTTTGCCTTAGGTCATTCAAATTCACATGCTGCAGTAATTTAAATCAGAAACGCTTGTCGGAGTTGAATGTTTGGTCAACTCCAATCTGCATAATCTCTGATAAAATAGCTTCTTTTTTGAATTTTCATCTCTTATGTTCGCAATTCTTGCTGCCATTGCAATCATGTTCGGATTGTCGTTGGCTCGTGTGCCTGTGGTTTTTGCCTTGGTTATTGGTGCAGTTTCAGGTGGTTTACTGGCTGGTTTAGGCTTACAAGGCACTTTAGATGCGTTTAATAATGGCTTAGGTGGTGGTGCAAAAATTGCCCTTGCTTACGGTATTTTAGGTGCATTTGCTTTGGCTTTGGCACGTTCAGGTTTGCCTGACTTATTGGCCTACAAACTGATTCGCACTTTAACAGGTAGCAGTAATACTAAGGTACAGAACCGCGTTAAATATCTGATTTATTTTACTGTGGCTTTGGCAGCGGTCTTCTCACAAAACTTAATCCCTGTACATATTGCATTTATTCCTGTATTGATTCCACCTTTATTAAGTGTTTTCAATCATTTAAACCTAGACCGTCGTGCAGTGGTTTGTTTGCTGACTTTTGGTTTGGTTGCCACTTATATGTTTGTTCCTGTGGGTTTCGGTGCAATCTTTCTGAATGATATTTTGGCGCACAATATCAACACCTTTGGTGCTCCGTATGGTTTTGCCATTCAAAATGAAGATATTCCTGCTGCCATGTTTATTCCTGTGTTTGGGATGTTTATTGGTCTATTGTTTGCGTTATTTGTGAGCTATCGTAAGCCTCGACATTATCAAGATGTGCAAATAGAGCGTACCCAAAGCATTTCGAGTGAGCTCAATGCAAATACCGCCGCGCCAACCCTACAAGCGCCTCAGATTGCAAAATTTACCTTGTGGATGGCAGTGTTTGCGATTATTGCAACCTTGGCGGTGCAATTGTATTCAGATTCGATGATTCTGGCAGGTTTGGTGGGTGTTGCCATTTTAAGCTGTGCGGGAATTTTCAAATGGAAAGAAGCAGATGATGTGATCATTACAGGTATGCGTATGATGGCACTCATCGGCTTTATTATGATTGCTGCACAAGGTTTCGCTTCAGTGATTGAAGCGACTAATCAAGTGCCTGCTTTGGTAGAAGCGTCGGTGGAATGGATTGGCAATAGCAAAGCTTTGGCTGCATTTTTAATGTTATTGATTGGTTTGTTAATCACCTTGGGGATTGGCTCATCTTTCTCTACCGTGCCTATTTTAGCAATTATTTATGTGCCTTTATGTTTGCAGTTCGGTTTTAGTCCTGCAGCGACCATTGCAATTATTGGCACAGCAGCAGCCTTGGGAGATGCGGGTTCTCCAGCATCGGATTCAACATTAGGGCCAACTTCGGGCTTAAATATGGATGGGCAGCACGACCACATGAAGGACAGTGTAGTACCGACTTTTATTCACTTTAATATCCCATTGATCATTTTTGGTTGGATTGCTGCGATGGTGCTGTAAATCATCACCAAAATGTGTAAGCGCACGTGTTCAGAATAGGTTGGGCACGTTGCAGCATCGTGCTAAAACGACAAGAAGAATCTTTCTCAAATTCATCCTTGCATCTGCCGATTGAATCTCAATACACGATTTAAAATCTTCAAACAGAATGATTCATTTTCGTTGTAATTAACTTCTAATATTAGAATGAAGATGATTTTAATTCTCTTTATTTAATTTAAATAATTTTTATTGGTTTTTTGTTTTTTGAAAATATAAAAACCGAGTGAATTAATCTATTTAAAATAAATTTGTTTTAATTTTTAAATAAATATAAGATGTATTTTAAATAAACCTTTTAATATATTTTTTAAATAAAATTGAGTAATATAGTCGGGAAATAATAATATAAACTCTATTAATTAACTCGGGTTTTAAAACCAAGTAATTTAGTCTATTTAAAATAAATTTATATAATAATGAATAGCTTATAAAATAATTTAAATATTGTGTTTAATATGTGTTGCATATTAATAGTGGTCGTGTTTAATATTAATTAAGCGTTAAGATTTTTATTCTAAAGGTGGTTTTGAAATGTTAAAGCAAGTTGCTCTAATAGCATTAATGGGAATATCTGCTTCTGCTATGGCAGGTCAATGGCAAGTTAAAGTTGGTGGCTCGGTTATTTCTCCAACTCAAGATACAGATATTCTAAATGGCGCAGTGAATGTAGAAGCTGATCATGAATATGCATTTACACCATCGGTAGAATATTTCTTTAATGACAATATCTCTGCAGAACTATTGTTGGCTACACCAATTAGTCATGATGTACTAGTGAATGGTGAAAATGGTGCGAAGATTAAGCATTTGCCGCCAACGTTAACTGCTAAATACCACTTTAAAAATTCAACTGGTTTTACACCATACATTGGTGTAGGTGGTACGGCATTTGTTGCTTGGGATGAAGAAGGTGTTGTTAAAGATGTAAAAGAAGACTTTGGTTTTGCAGGTCAAATCGGTTTTAACTTCCAACCTGCCGATGCGAAAAATTGGGGTGTATTCTTTGATGCACGTTATGCACAATTAAGTCCTGAAGTTACGTTAACTGATGATACTGCTGCAGCATTAGGAATTAAAAAGTTTGATTTAGACATCGACCCAATGGTGTACACCATCGGTTATAGCTACAAATTCTAATTATAAAATGTAGCTCTTTATAATAATAAAAATCAGCGCAACCCCATCTTTAGGGTGGGGTTTTTTTTATTGCAAAAAATAACAAATGTAGCGAATGAAAAAATTGAGAGCATATGCCATGTTCATTTACAGTCTGAAAGATAAAGTAAAGAACAATAAATAAGGAATTCATTCATGTCGATCAAATATGGTTGGTTAGTGTGTCTTGGTTTAATGCTAAGTGTTGCGGGGCATGCGGCAAGTTTTTCTTGTGAGAAAGCCAGAACACAAACGGAACATGCCATTTGTGAACATCCTGCGGTCAATGATGCCGATGTGAAAATGGCCACCACCTATCGTATCGTCAGCCGTTTGGTCGCTATGGGGACCCGCTCACAAATTCGTGATGAACAATTTCGCTGGTTAGAGTTGCGTGATCGTTGTGGTACTTCAGTCGATTGTTTAACCCAAGTGTATAATTTGCGTCAGCAGAAATTAGAGGATCATTTAAATCAGGTCTATCAACGTGCACCTTTTTAAATTTTTCTGGGTTTAGGCTTGAAAAATCAGGCAATCACTCCAATTCATAAACACATCCAACAATAACCATGTTTATGAATTTAAGGAGTGATGAATGAGCGAGCACAGCCAAAAACACAGTTTCCAAGCCGAAGTGGCGCAGTTATTACATTTGGTGACCCATTCTCTTTATTCCAACCCTGAAATTTTCTTGCGTGAACTGATTTCTAACGCATCGGATGCCTGCGACAAATTACGTTTTGAAGGCATCAACCATCCTGAATATTATGAAAATGATCCTGATTTACGTGTGCGTATCCGCTTAGATCAAGACAAGAAAACCCTGACCATTTCAGACAATGGCATTGGTTTAAGTCAGCAGGATGCGATTGAACATTTGGGTACCATTGCCAAATCGGGCACCAAAGACTTTATGTCAAAATTGACGGGCGATCAAAAAGCCGATGCGCAATTGATTGGTCAATTTGGTGTGGGTTTCTATTCAGGTTTTATCGTGGCAGATAAAATTACTGTGGAATCACGCCGTGCAGGATTGGCTGCAGATGAAGCCGTGCGTTGGAGCAGTGCGGGTACTGGCGAGTTTGATGTTGAGCAAATTCACAAAGCAGAACGGGGTACCGATATTATTCTGCACTTGCGTGAAGATGCGCTGGATTATTTAGAAAGCTACAAAGTTAAGCAGATCATCAATAAATACTCTGATCACATCAGTTTGCCAATTCAAATGCAGAAAGAAGTATGGCAGCAAGAAGAAGCAGCTGAAGGTGAAACACCGAAAGCAGGTCAGTATGTGAAAACTGATGAGTGGGAAGCAATTAACTCGGCCAGTGCGTTGTGGACGCGCAATAAAAACGAAATTAGTGCAGAACAGTACATTGAGTTTTATAAAAACCTTAGCCACGATTTTGACGCACCATTGGCATGGGCGCATAACCGCGTTGAAGGCAGTACTGAATACACCCAGTTGTTGTATGTGCCAAGTAAAGCACCGCACAACATTTTTACTCGTGAAGCCAAAGCGGGGATTAAATTGTATGTGAAGCGCGTATTTATTATGGATGAGGCAGAGAACCTGATTCCAAATTATCTGCGCTTTGTGCAAGGTGTGGTGGATAGCGCCGATTTGCCATTGAACGTGAGCCGTGAGTTATTGCAAGAAAGCCGTGATGTGAAAACCATCCGCGAAGGCAATACCCGTCGTGTGTTGACCATGTTGGACAATTTAGCCAAGTCTGAAGATGAAAAAGACCAAGAAAAATTTAAGCAATTCTATCAAGAATTTGGTTCAGTTTTAAAAGAAGGCTTAGGCGAAGACTTTGGCAACCGTGAACGTATCCTGAAATTATTACGCTACGCTACTTCAAGTAATGATGACATCAGTACCTCATTGGCGGACTATAAAGCGCGAATGAAAGAAGGTCAGAAAGCCATTTACTACGTTACGGCAGACAACTTGAACGCAGCAAAGCATTCTCCACAGTTGGAGTTGTTTAAGAAAAAAGGCATTGAAGTGTTGTTGATGGCAGAACGCGTAGACGAGTGGGCGATGAACTTTGTGCAGGAGTTTGATGGCACGCGAATGCAAAACGTATCTAAAGGTGCGGTTGATTTAGGCGATCTACAAGATGCTGAAGAGAAGAAAGCTTTAGACGCGGCTGCAGAACAATTTAAACCTGTGGTTGAGCAATTGTCTGCATCTTTAAGCGGTAAAACCAAAGAAGTGCGTGTGACTACACGTTTGGTTGATTCCCCTGCTTGTTTGGTAACAGGTGAAGGTGAACTGTCACCACAATTGATTCGTATGTTGAAGGATGCAGGGCAAGCTGTACCTGATATGAAGCCAATTTTGGAAATCAACCCAGAGCATCCTTTGGTGAAAAAATTACAGGACTCCAATCAATTTGATGATTTGGCGCATGTGATTTTTGATCAAGCTGTGATTGCTGAAGGTGGCTTGCCTGAAGACCCAGCGGAATATGTGAAACGTATTAATAGCTTACTGTTAAAGTAAGTCTGCTTTCGCATGAACATGATCGATGATGCGTTGTACAAATAATGCATCGTCATCTTGCAAGATCATCTTGCAAAAAAACCAAGTCCTGTTCGCAAGACTTGGTTTTTTAATTTGGCTTGATTGTAGATGTTACCTGTTTAGAAAATGGCTTCTAAACGCACTAAAGCACCGAGATAATGATTACGATCTGCGCGATCATCATTTAAATAATTGACATCGCCCTGAATAAAGAACCATTCACGTAAAAATGGTTGACGCCAAGAGACAAATGGCCCCCAACGATTTAAACGTAAGTCATCATCGTGATAATAACCGCCTGTATAAATGCCATAGTTAAAGCGGTTGCCTGCAAAGAATTGATGTTGTCTAAAGGTGTAGTTGTCCCAAACCAAATCATCATCTTGTTCATCGGCATAGGTCAGGCTAAATTGATTGGACAAGAAAGCCTGATTGGGGCGTGCGTGCGTGAGCTCCAAGTTGGTTCTGAGATAATTTTCACTGTCGATGCCATAACGATAAATTTGTTCGGCATGAAAAGAGAAATCATTTTCCAAAGTCCAGTCTTTAGAGGCTTTTAAACGCAGATAAATATCATCGCCAGAACGTACCCCTAAATCGACATCTGTTTCAAAAGGTAGACGCTCGGCAAAGTTCGACCAACGTAATGCCAGAGAACTGTTGTCTTCACGGCTACGTTTGCTGTCTACAGTTTTGTCTGCATCATGCGCTGGGTTTTCGTTGGTAATGGCGACGTTATTTTGCAATTCGTTATCGAGCGAGTCATCACCAAAGACCACACTGAGTTTATTTTCAAGCGTAGGCAGTTTGATTTTCCCGCGAATACGAGGTTTGACTTCATATTCATTATGCTTATCCCAACTGCTATCGACCAAAACCCGCAAAGTGGCTGAGGCAGGCTGTTCAGGACTTGGTTCACCAAACCAGTTATCCAGTTTATGTGCTGTTTTATCTGCCCAGTTGCGAATATTTTTTTGACGTTGATCGAACCAAGTTAAATGTTCCGTTTCTGCGGTGGCAGGTACAATGGGTTCATTGGATTGTTCGGGTAACACCGTCGGTGTGGCATCAATCCAACGTGGAATCGTGTAATAAAAACTGCTTTTATCTACTGCACTTGGCGGAGCGACAGGCAATTCATAAGGTGGCAGTGACGTATGGGCTTGATCCACTGCTTGAGTTGATTCTTGTGCAAAAGTGATGCCTGCGACCCCACTTAAGAGACAGCTTAATATAAAAGGCGATGTGTGCTTTATTCTTGACATTATTTACTGATCTTTAAGCCATTTTTGTTAGTGTTGAAAATCTATGAGATAAAAGCAAGACTTGGCTACAAAATCATAATATAAACGGCAGTTTTTAGGCAGAAACCTCTTTTTCTTGATACATTTGAAGTGCTTGGCATAACTGCAAAGCATCAATCGGTTGCTGTAATTGGGAGATGACTTTTTGAATCATTTGCCAACTAATACCTTGTTGTCGATCTAATAAAATGTGCGGTATAGCTTGTTCAGTACGGGACAGTTGTAAGCGCTTTTGACCATGAATCACACGAATTTTTTGTCGTTCTTTCAGTAAAATCAAAGGGGTATGACTCTGTGCTTCACTTTCTTCAAACTGAATAAACTTAGTAGTTTGAATGTGCTGTATCGGAATGAAAGGAAAATAATGCACTTGCTGCCACACGATTTGAGCATCATGACTATAGCATTGAAAAAGCTGATCAAAATTAAATAAATGTTCTTGTAATTTTTCCCAAGAAATTTCACGTATTGCTGCAATTTCATGTTCAAACTGTTGGCAAAAGTTTTGAGTCAAACGAATCGCTTGCATTTGATCTAATGCGCCAAGCAGTACCACATATTTAATAAAGCGTCCTTGCGTATTGGTTTGTTCTGCCAAATATACCGCACGCGCCAACACCTGTTGCTGATCTTCTTCGGGATCAGACAAATGCACCAATACATCGGCATATTGCGTGACTTCTGGCGCTTCAGGCAAAAAGACCCGATACAACTGTGCTGACTCATTTTGGCTAAGATTGAGCGCAGAAATGGGGCAACTATATTGGCTTAACAATAGATTATAAGCTGGGTTGACGCTTGGTTTTTGTGTGCCAGCCGTCATCTGGGCAGTATCTATTGTCGTTGCATCAGGCTGAGTTGTATTCAGTATTGCGTTGGAAATGATCGTTTGGTCTGCTGTCGGTTCAATTGTAAGTTCATCTTTAGCCACGTCCACAACTTGAGTATCAGACGAGGCAACTTCTTCTGTAGCGATGTGGTCTGTAATGAATTCAAATTGAATTGGCGAATCTACAGCTTTATTTTCTTCCAAGTCTGCAGTGACAAAGACTGGCTGAGTTTGCGCAGCTTCTAGAACTGCAGCTTGTTTCAGTTCTGCATCGGTTTGAAGGCAGTGATACTGTTGCTGCTGTTCCAACATCCAGCGATAGACCTGCTCTAAATCTTGAAATTCGCTTAGCAGAGCAGTGCGGTCTGCAGCAGGAATTAACCAAATTTGCCAACCTGCTTTCGGTTGATACAAAATCGCCCAACCTGCTTCAGGCTGTTGATAAAGTGCTGTTTCAAGTGCTTCAAGTTGTGTAAATACGCCACGAAAAGATTGTGCATATAAACTTTGTTCTGCAAAAGTTACCGCAGTTTGAATTGGATTTTGTGAGGCTTTAAATGTGAGCAACTGTTTTTGAAAAATCGGTTTATCGCACAGCATAAAAATTTCTTTAATGCGTGCTTTGGCTTTGGCTGTTTCATACAGACTGAGTCTTTTATGCGTTAAAGCATCAATTAAGTCGCGTAATTCTTTAATCAACAGTGATTTTTCTAGTGTATTCATTGATGCATACTTAAATATGTTGTTGTGCTTTTTCCAAATAATCTGCCAAGACAATATTCAGAGCCAATTCAATCAATTTATATTCTGCCGATTGTGGTTGAGGATAGCGTTTGGCTAATTCGATTAAATGGCTGACCTCAATCGCTTGAGGTGGAATTTTTCTTTGTATAAGTGCTTGAAGTTGTTGCATAGGCATCTGCTATAGCAATGAAAACAAAATCACTTTAATTATATGGATTTAATTAAAAAATACATGCTAAAAATTGTCAGCTTTTGTGCTTTTTTAGACATTATTGACAAAAAATGCGCTTTTTATATGAAAAATAATCAAAAAAATTTAAATCGCAGTGCCAAAAAAGTATTAGCAATTGGGTAGAACACAGTTTTTAGATGTTGCATGGACGATTTAAAGCAAATTTAGCACTAGAAAAACAAACAGCAGCCTGATTTAGACTGCTGTTTGGGGAGAGAAATGGGAGAGATTAATTAAGTAGATAAAACGTGAAACTTAAGCTGCTTTTTGCGAAGTTGGTTCATTTACAACAGCTTCAGATGCAGCCGATTCTGTATTTACTTTTTGAGTTGGAAAATCAGGTACATGCACAATTTGAGCAGATACATTTGCAGCAATTGTTAGAAGTGAAACCATCAAAACAGATTTAAACATATTCATGGGAATATCCATCCAAAGTGTTGATGTCTAGGCAGAAGACTAGACATCGCAGGGAGATCAAACGAAATAAAAAATTCACATGAATCATAACAAAGTTTAAAATTTACAAAATGATCATTTCGGCAATTATTTTAAAAATAGCAATATAAAACAATGTATTAGAGTTTTAACTCTAGTTTTTTATGCAGGCTTAAATGGTTGAGATGTCTGCAAAATTTGTATTTGGATAAGTCTGAAATGAGGGTGAATGGTGACAATTTTTGACAGTGTGAAATCATGTAATGTTTTGGCTGTGATTGGTTAAACAGTCTAAAAATGCGGTTTTTTTAATCTATGATGGAATTCCAATAACGATAAAGGACAGTGAGAAAATCATGGCAATTGCAAAAGTAGTTGAAGTTAATTCAAGCAGTAAAAAAAGTTTTGAAGACGCGATTCAAACTGGAGTCGCTAAAGTGACAGAAACAATTAAAAATGTCCAAGGGGCGTGGATTAACGAACAAAAAGTGGTGGTTAAAGACAATCAAATCACGGAGTATCGGGTCAATTTAAAAATCAGTTTCTTGGTTGAATAACACCTCGCTTCATTAACCAAGCATAGTAAGATGACAACTAACCGAAGCATGGTTGCGGGCCAAAGCTGGAACTTTGACCCATTTTAAAAGCACAAAAAATCCCGTAATGGGATTTTTTTGTGCGTCTAATCAGCCGGAAGAACACTATTCAGCCTTGTCTGTATTTCAATCTTAAGCTTTGGGTTCAGACACATCGCATTGTTCTGCATCGCAGCTTGCTGCATCTTCAAGCTCTAGCTCGCTTGCTGTTTCAAGGGCTTTTTGCAGAACTTGCACAAAGACTTCACGTGGCTGCGCACCTGCTAAAGCAATACGCTGATCAAATACGAAGAACGGTACGCCAGTGACGTTTAATTGTTCACGTGCAACTTCTTGGTCAAATTTTACAAAGTCGGCATATTCGTCAGAATCTAGAACATCATCCACTTCTACAGGGTTCAGCCCAATACGTGATGCAACATCTTCCAGTGTTTCACGCTCGCCAATTGCCAAACCTTGAGTCATATAGCTATAGAAAAAAGCTTCTTTGGCTTCGCTGCCCAAGCCTTTACTTTGCGCCAAATGCACCAAACGATGGGCATTAAAGGTATTGCCTGAATTGGCATTTTCCCATTGAAAGTCAATGCCTTCAGCTTTTGCCATTTCGGCAATATTACGCTGCATGTCTTCTACTTCGGCAAGGCTGCGCCCATATTTTTGTGCCAAACGCTCTGAATTGGACACTTCCTGACGCGGTGGCGCATCTGGATCGAGTTCAAAACTGTGCCAATGCACTTCTAATTCTACACCTGCTTCTTCAGCAGCAGCCTCTAAACGTTTTTTGCCGATATAGCAAAACGGGCAAACAATATCTGACCAAATATCAACGCGCATGAACAATCTCAAATTCTGTTTTTTACTAAGATGGGGATGTTACATAAAATTTAAAGCATAAAGCGATGCTAAACTTATTTTTGAGCATCTGGTCAAATAGCGTCATGGATACAGAATCATATAAAGGTATAAATGAATTGATTTATTTCACTATATTCTAATGGCTGCATTAGAAAATAAGCATAAAATGCTATACAAATGTGACAGGCTTCACGCTAAGATATTGCAAATACTAAAAAATAAGAGGGCACGCATGCGACGTATAGTGCTAATTATAGGATGTGCAACGCTGCTGATTTTTGGCGGGATGTTTTATCAATATCAACAGCAGCAAAAACAAGTCACTCAATTGCATGCTTATCAAAATGTGATTTATGGAAAAGCCGAACAAATTTTTGTACAGGCACAGGATTGGTCTAAGCCGATTCAAATTGACTTAAAAGATAATCGTTTAGATGGCGACTATCAAATTATGGCGAGTTTTGTCTTGAGTCACATGGTGCAAAGTGCCGAAGCGCGCAATAGCTATTTACGTGAATTAAAAGCCTTGAATTGGGATCAGTTTTTAGATCCTCAACGACTTGCTGCAGATAAAAAACAAGACTATGCCGATACCGAAGCCATGTTGGTGCAAGTACGTGCCATGGTATAGCTGTATCAGGAACATTTAGAACAGCATGAAGCGATGGCTTTGGAGCAGATTGAGAATCTTGAAATCAATCATAATTTGCGCCGTCATTTAGCAGAATCTTTGCTAGAAAGCCGCCATAATGACCAAGGACACGCATTATTTGAATTGGAAAAGAAAAATTTGGGTAAGGCGTATGTGTTGTTTGCAATTTTAAAAAACAATAAATGGGAGCTCAAAAACAATACCTTCATGTTCTATGAAGATGCAGCCTTGAAAGAATTTAATGCGGTATATCAAGAGATGGTGCAGCTCAATACGCAAATGCAAGAGATCACTCAGCAGCATCAGCGGGCACTGGAAAGCAAGTTGTAAGGTCTGGCAAATCCTTACATCAAATTGTCAAAAGAATGTCATCTGCCGTTCAAATCTCTTGCCTAAACTGTGCCTGTTGATTTAATTGCTCAGCTAGGCAGGTCCAATATGAACAGCATTCAAGTCTTTGATGATATTCAACAACTGTATTTGCAATTCTTAGAAAATAAAAACTACCCGAAACTCGAAAATTTAAATAATTGGGGCAAGAACCGTTACTTCTTTAATCAGCACTTTCGTTTGGTTGAAGATTGGCATCAGACTGAACAAATTGTGATTGAATTTAATCAACAATATTATTGCTTGGATACAGGCAGCGCCCCAGACTTTATGGATAAAGAACGCTATATGACATGGTTGATGGGGGAGTTGTTGGTTTAAGCCGTGCAGGTAAATCACAACTGATCAGCCATCTAGTCTTCAAGATAACAATGCAAAAGAATAAAATTTAAAAATTAGAACAGCTCAAAACAACAAAATAAAAAATCCCCGCATGATGCGAGGATTTTTTTATTACGAAGACTTTTTACACACGCTCAATAATTGTCGCGATACCTTGACCAAGACCGATACACATGGTCGCAAGACCAATTTGCGTGTCTTGTTGTTCCATCACGTTCAATAACGTGGTGGTGATACGCGCACCTGAACAACCCAATGGGTGACCGAGTGCAATTGCACCACCGTTCAAGTTCACACGATCTTGCTGATCATAAATGCCTAAGCCTTTCAGTACAGACAAACCTTGTGCAGCAAATGCTTCGTTTAATTCAAAAGTTTGAATGTCTGCAATTGACAAGCCAGCGCGTTTAAGCGCTTTTTGTGTTGCAGGTACTGGACCATAACCCATGATTGCTGCATCACAGCCTGCAACTGCCATAGAGCGAATCACCGCACGTGGTTTCAAACCCAATGCTTGTGCACGTTCAGCAGACATGAGCAACATCGCAGAAGCACCATCAGACAATGCTGAAGATGTTGCCGCAGTGACTGTACCGCCTTTCGGGTCAAATACAGGACGTAAAGCTTGGAACGATTCAAGATTAGCATCTGGACGAATCACTTCGTCGATGTCGCACAGCTGTTTAAAGCCATTTGCATCATGACCTTCAATGCCAATGATTTCGTTCTTAAAACGACCTTCTTGCGTTGCAGCCCATGCACGACGGTGTGATTCCACACCAAAAGCATCTTGCTCTTCACGAGAAATACCGTTCATGCGACCCAACATTTCAGCAGTTAAGCCCATCATGTTTGATGCTTTGGCATAGTGCTTAGATGCAGCAGGGTTGATGTCGATGCCGTGCATCATGCCCACATGGCCCATGTGCTCTACACCACCAATGATGAAAATATCACCCTGATTGGTTGCAATTTGTGCCGCAGCCGTGTGGATAGCTTGCATTGAAGAACCACACAGACGGTTTACAGTTTGACCTGCAACTGTTTTTGGAAGATCAGCCAATAATGCAATATTACGACCAATGTTCATGCCTTGTTCTAGGGTTTGATTCACACAGCCCCAGATCACATCTTCAACTTCGTTGACATCGAACTGGTTACGAGCAACTAAAGCACGAACCAATTCAGCCGATAGACTGTCAGCACGTACATTGCGGAACATACCGTTTTTGGTTTTACCCATTGCAGAACGTACGCCATCAACGATGACAACGTCACGTGGATTTAAAGTAGCCATTCACGTTGCTCCTTAACCGTAGAATTTTTTGTTGTTAGCAGCCATGTCACGCAACATTTGTGGCGCTTCATAAGCTTTTCCTAAATGTGCATATTTGTCGCAAAGCGCAACGTATTCAGCAACACCTGTTTGGTCGATGTAACGGCATGGACCACCACGGAATGGAGGGAAGCCTACACCCATAATCATCGCCATATCTGCTTCAGATGGTGTTGCCACAATGTTGTCTTCTAAGCAACGAACAGTTTCGTTACAGAAAGCAAGCATCATACGGTCAATGATTTCTTGCGCATCAAACTCGCGTTTTTCAGCAGTTGCAACAGATGCCACAAGCTCGTATGCAGTTGGATCAACCACTTTGGCTTTTTTGCCTTTACGATCCAATTCATATTTGTAGAAACCGACGTCATTCTTTTGACCAAGACGTTTGTTTTCGTACATGACTTGGATTGAGCCTTTATAGTCTGGCTTCATGCGGTCTGGGAAACCTTCTGCCATGACTTCTGCACCGTGAACGCCCGTGTCGATACCAACAACGTCGATTAGGTAAGCAGGACCCATAGGCCAGCCGAATTTTTCCATGACTTTGTCGACTTGTTGGAAGTCAGCACCGTCTTTCAATAGAAGGTCAAATGCACCAAAGTAAGGGAACAATACGCGGTTCACCAAGAAGCCTGGGCAGTCGTTCACTACGATTGGTGTTTTACCCATTTTCTGAGCAAGCACCACAGTGGTCGCAATTGCTTCAGGTGAAGTTTTTTCACCACGAATTACTTCCACCAATGGCATCATGTGCACTGGGTTAAAGAAGTGCATCCCGACAAAGTTTTCTGGACGTTGTAGGTTTTCTGCCAAACGTGTAATCGAAATGGTGGATGTATTTGACGCGATAATGGTGTTTTCACGTACTGATTTCTCAGTTTCAGCCAACACAATGCCTTTGACTTTCGGATTTTCAGTCACGGCTTCAATCACGATATCCACTTCTTTAAACTCGTCGTAGCTTAAAGTTGGGCGGATACGTGCCAAAGTTTCACCCATTTTTGCAGGGGTTAACTTTTTGCGTTCAACTTGTTTGGTCAATAAGCCATTGGCTTCTTTCATACCCAAAGCAAGTTGCGGATTACCAATGTCTTTCATGATGATTGGTGTGCCTTTGCTTGCAGCTTGGTAAGCAATACCACCACCCATGATACCTGCGCCTAGAACAGCCGCTTGGTTGACAGGGTGTGCACCTTTTTCATATTTCTTAGAAGTTTTCTTCACCACTTGGTCGTTGATGAATAAACCAATCAACGCACCTGCTTGTGGTGTTACAGCCGCTTTGGCAAAGCCTTCAGCTTCAGCTTTAAGCGCTTCGTTACGTGGCAAGCTTGCACCTGCTTGTAAAGAATCAAGCATCAATTTTGGCGCAGGGTATTGTGCAGGGTTTGCTTTTGCTAGTACCGCACCTTTTGCTGTGTTGAACGCCATCATTTGTTCAAGTGGGTTCAATTTAACAGGGTCTAATTTTTCCTGACGTTTTGCTTTCCAGTCCAAACGACCTGCAATGGCTTGTTTAACCAAGTCAAGCGCAGCATCTTGCAATTTGTCTGCAGCAACTACAGCATCTACAGCACCGTCTTTAAGTGCAGCATCAGGACGTTTAGGGTTGGCCATTGCCATCCATTCAACCGCATTGTCGATACCAATAACGCGGCTTAAACGAACCGTACCACCAAAGCCTGGGAAAATACCGAGTTTGATTTCTGGTAAGCCCACTTGTGCTTGGTCTGACATGACACGGTAGTCACATACCAAACACATTTCAAAGCCACCGCCCAATGCCATACCATTGATTGCAGCAACTTTAGGAATTTCTAAATCTTCAAAAGCATTGAAGATGTCGTGAACAGGCAATGCCCAATCCACAATGGCTTGTTCGCCTTGAGCGAAGTTTGCGCCAAATTCGGTGATGTCTGCACCCACGATAAAGGTTGATTTCGCAGAAGTGACGATTAAACCTTTCACTTCATTGTTTGCTTTAACAGCCTCAATCGCAGCTTTAAAGTCTTCAATCGTTGCACGGTTAAATTTGTTGACCGACTCACCTTGTAAGTCAAAGCGGAATTCTGCAATTCCGTCCGAAAGCATTTGGACGGTAATGGCATTGCCAGCGTGGATCATGCCTGATCTCCTTTATTTTGGAGGACTTCTAAGTTGATGTTATGAAGCGTGTGCGATAGTCCTGCACACATATATGCCTCGCTAATCTTACGATAACTATATCGAAAAAAAATATAGCAAGTTGTATCAAGCCGTGACGCAAGGGTCATGATTTTTCTCATAGCTCGGAATTGCTTTTTGACCCGATTTTAAAATCCTATGTTTAAAGAAAGATGAAAGTGATTGTTTTCTCTTTTATTTTTAATCAGGTTGTATTGCATTTTCGATTTAGAAAAGCTTGATAAATAGATGTTATCAGTGGGTTGTTTTGGACAGAAAAGTAAATCCATCGTTTGGATGGTGATGTTTTAAAGCGTGAAGCTGGATAGGGGGGATAGCGATTTGCAATGCTGTGTTCTATTTTCTGCTATGACCTCATGCGCTGAAATTGAGTAGAATATGCGACATTTTGAATTTTAGCTGTTTTCAGCAATTTAGGTTGTTCTATGTTGAAGTGGATTATTTTGGCGATTTTTATCGCTTCAGCGCTGTATATTCAACAGCGCGGCAAGGTGCGTCATAGTTTTTATCGTCAGTTTTTTGACCATTCTACCATCCTCGCACCGATCAACTATTTAATGTATTTGTTCTCTAAAGTACCAAATCAACCGTATATCGACACCCAGCACTTTCAAGATTTAAAGGTTTTGGATGACAATTGGGAAATGATTCGTGATGAAGCCAAAGCTTTATATGAACAGGGTGGTATTAAAGCTTCAAGTACTTACGATGATTTGGGTTTTAACTCATTCTTTAAAACAGGCTGGAAGCGCTTTTACTTAAAATGGTATGACTCCGCGCATCCATCAGCAGCAGAATTATGTCCAAAAACCACAGCATTATTAAAAACTTTGCCTAGCATTAAGGCGGCGATGTTTACTGAACTAGCGCCCGACAGTCGTTTAGTGCGTCATCGCGACCCGTATGCAGGTTCATTGCGTTACCACTTGGGATTGATGACACCAAATGATGACCGTTGTTTTATTGATGTCGATGGTGAGCGGTATTCATGGCGTGATGGTGAAAGTGTGGTGTTTGATGAAACCTATATTCACTATGCTGAAAATGGCACTTCTCAAAACCGTATTATTTTCTTTGCCGATGTCGAGCGTCCGTTAAAATCTCGCTGGATGCAAAAGTTTAATCACTGGTTTGGCAAAAATGTGATGACCGCAGCAAGCTCTCCGAATGAAGCAGGCGATCAGACGGGTGGCTTAAATAAAGTCTTTGGCTATGTCTATCAAGTGCGTTTAAAAGCCAAGGCTTTAAAAGCTAAAAATAGTCGTGTGTACTATTTCTTAAAATGGTTTTTAATGCTGGGGATTTTCTTCTTAATTTTTATTCGCCCTTATGTGTTTTAAAGTATCGCAACGCCTTTCGGGGCGTTTTTTTATGACATTTTTGAGCAATTTCAGCAACGCACTTTAATTCCCGCCTATTTTTATGTATAGAATGAAGCAAATAGGGGAATTTTTATGCAAACGTTTCGTTCTAAAAAAGATTGGTGGGTTTTGGCTTTTGTGATTTGTATGTCTGGTCTATTGATTCAGTTATTGCTGACCATGTACGCCAAAGGCACGATGCCAGCATTTCCTGTGCACACAGGGGTGTATTTCATTACCATTTTTGTGTTGTGGTGGCCTGTGTTCAATACGCGCTATCAGGTCGATGCAGAACGCTTGCAGATCCGTTGCATGTTTTTAAAATGGGACATTCCACGCGACAGTATTCAAAAAATATCTAAAACCAATAATTCGGTAGCGTCACCTGCTTTGTCGCTGAAGCGTTTAAAAATTGATTATCTTCTAGCGGGGCAGCCAAAATTTGTATTGGTTTCACCTAAAGATCAGACCAAATTTAGTCAAGCCTTGGGAATGGAAATTACCGACTAATCCCTAGGCTTTTAAAGCAAAAATAAGCATCAAAACTTTGAGGATGAGCAGAGTGGCATTCTCAAGATTCACGCAGTATAAGTCGCGGGTTTATTCTATTTTGAGGTGCAATTGATTTGCACTGCAATCTACCCATATTTCCGATTTTTCAGGATGACTTAAAAAATACAAAGCTAAAATAGGCTCAAGTTCGGTACGAATTTTGCGCCCCAAATGCCGTGCGCCGTAACGAATATCATGCCCCTGATAAAAATAGGCTTTAGCTGCTGCAGTCAGTTCGACTTGGCGCTGTTGATGCTGCAGGCGATGGTTTAACTTTTCCAATTCAATTTCAACCAATTGCGGCAGGGCATCAGCAGATACCGCTTGATAATGCAAACTACGGTCAATCCGATTTAAAAATTCAGGGTCAAATTTACGCTGCATGACTTTTTCAATGATCCGTTGTGTGGGCATGCGTTTTAAGCACAGTTGTTGTACTTTTTGCGGCAACAGATTCAATTTATCTAAGTATTGTTGTGCGGCTTGAGCACCCACATTGCTGGTCATAAAAATCATGCAATTGCGAAAGTCGATGGTTTTGGTGCCTGCAGTCAGGGTCAGTTTGCCTGTATCTAGCACATTCATTAAGCCACGTATCACTTCGCTTGAGGCTTTTTCCAGTTCATCAAACAGCATAATGCCTGGGCGGGTGTGCGAACCTGCAATCGCAGTTTCATCAAATAAACTATGGCCTTCTTTAGAGCCGACATAGCCAGGAGGCGCGCCTGTGAGTGCAGCCGCATAGTGTTCCTGCGCCAAGGTATTCATATCAATGCGGCAGAAGGCATCGGGGCGACCATAAATGGCTTCGGCAATCAGGCGCACCGTTTCGGTCTTGCCAACACCTGTCGGGCCAAGCATTAAAGTCACTGAAAGTGGTCGCTCTGTGCTGGAGAAATCGGCCTTGACCACATACAGCATTTTTTCGATTTCATTCAGCGCTGCATCTTGTCCAATAATCCGTTGACGTAACAATTGCATGACTTGTGTAGGTTCAAAATGAAAGCGCGGCTTGCCAATCAAACGGTCTTTGGCGGATACATACTGATGTGTACTGATCGGCTGGGACGTTGCGGATTGAATGGTCGGTATGCCGTGTGGTGCGGTCGTCATCCTGCACTTTCCTTCTGCTGACAAGATGCCTGAGCATAGCAAATCTTGTGTTGCCGACTGATCGTTTTTAGCACTGAGCTGATCGTTTTAGTGGATAGATCATGCGCTATGCCACAGGATAAAGCTTGAAAAAATCAGATAAAGCAGCACATCATGTAAAGAATGTAGCAAGAATAGGATGACTCGTGAACCCAAACGCAGGTGAGCATATCGAGAAAATTTTGGCAAATATGACCCAATTGCCAGGGGTTTACCGTATGTTGGGTAAAGACGGGGAGTTGTTATATGTCGGCAAAGCCAAAAATTTAAAAAACCGAGTGTCGAGTTATTTTGTCAAAACCATCGAGCATCCTAAAACGCAGGCTTTAGTGGCGCGTATTTATGATATTGAAACTTTGGTGGTGCGTTCCGAAACTGAAGCGTTATTGCTTGAACAAAATCTGATTAAGCTGCATCGTCCACCGTACAATATTATGCTGCGCGATGATAAGTCCTATGTTTATATTTTTGTGTCGGCAGATCAGCCTTATCCGCGTATTGCCAGTGGACGCGGCAAAGGCAAGCATCAGATAGGCAAGTTTTTTGGGCCTTATCCGAGTGCGTACAATGCCCGCGATACTTTGGTGGTGTTACAAAAACTGTTTAATGTGCGGCAGTGTGAAAACAGTTATTTTGCTCAACGGCAGCGTCCGTGTTTGCAATATCAGATCAAACGCTGTTCGGCACCGTGTGTAGGATTGATTTCGCCCGAAGAATATAAAGAAGATGTTAATAATTCGATTCGATTTTTACAGGGCGATAGTAAAGAACTGAATCAGCAATTGATTGCTAAAATGGAAGCTGCAGCCGAAGCGTTGGAATTTGAAAAAGCAGTCTTTTACCGTGACCGTATGGCTTTGTTGCGTGATGTGCAGGCACAGCAAGCCATTTATAAACTCAAAGGCGAAGCCGATATTATCGCAATTGCTTATCAGGCAGGTGTGACCTGTGTGCAAATTATGCATGTGCGCAATGGCAAAATGCTGGGCGGTAAAAGCTATTTTCCTGATATGTTGGGCGATGATTTGGGGCAAATGTTGGCCGATTTTATTGCCAACTTTTACTTTCAGGTGGCCGATGAAATTCCAGCGGAATTGATTGTTAATGTGGAAGTGGCAGATTGCAAAGAGTTGGAACAAGCCTTACAGCAACACTTCGATAAAAAAATTCAAATTAAACATAAAGTGCGTGAAACCCGTGCCGAGTGGCAAGAATTGGCACAAATGAATGTGCAGCATGCCATTAAAGGTAAACTCGCCAATCACTTTGAATTAAATGAGCGTTTTCATCAGTTAGAGCAAGTGGTTGGACGCCCGATTGATCGGATTGAATGTTTTGATATTTCGCACACTATGGGCGAAGACACTGTGGCATCTTGCGTGGTATTTGACAGTGGTGGTATTCGCAAACGTGATTATCGACAATTTTCAATTCAGGATATTCAGGCTGGAGATGACTATGCTGCCATGCGCCAAGCTTTAACGCGCCGTTATAAAAAAGCCATGCTGCCCGATTTATTGCTGATTGATGGCGGTAAAGGGCAGTTGAATATGGCGATGGAGGTCATGCAGGAGTTAGGATTGGATGCCTTTATGATTGGGGTGTCCAAAGGCGAAGGACGCAAACCTGGTCTAGAAACGCTACATTTTACCGATGGCAGCAAAATTCAGCTGCCTGAAGATCATAAGGCGCTGCATTTGATTCAGCAGGTACGTGATGAAGCACACCGATTTGCAATTACCAAGCACCGTGCCAAGCGCGATAAAAAACGTGGCTCATCAATACTTGAAGTGATTCCGGGCTTAGGGCCAAAACGTCGTCGTGATTTACTCACCCATTTTGGTGGCATACAAGGTGTCCTGAAAGCTTCTGAAAAAGAGTTGACTTTAGTACCCGGACTGGGTGAAGTAATGGCGCGTACGATTTATAAAGTGCTGCATGAATGACTAAATTTCCTGCCTCATGCCTTATATTAGCTAAAAATCTTGCGAGATATATCTCTCACGTCGCAAACATAGACGAATTGTCAACAGACCCTATTTACTGCATAAAAAGCAGTATTTTCTACAAAGGTAAATAGCAAAAAAGTGCATTGACTCTGTCGTCATTGAACATTCACATCAGATCGAAACCCTGTAATATCAACCACAACATTGTTTAAGGAAAAGCTATGTCGTTGCTACAGACCTATCAAGCCATTGCCGAACAAGAATGGATCGATATTCCGCAGGGTTGGTTACAAGGACGCACCATTTATGGTGGGTTGGTGGCAGGCTTGATGATGCAAAAAGCTCAGTATTGTATTGCTGATCCTGAAAAGCGCTTACTCAGTAGCAGCGTGACTTTTGTTGGACCTGTACAACAAGGTCGGGCACGTCTTACAGCTGAAATTCTGCGGCAGGGTAAGTCAGTCACTAGCATTGAGGTGCGTTTGTGGCAGGATGATGCAGTACAAAGCATTTTAATTGCCAGTTTTGGTGCGGCACGTGAATCCAGCATTGTGGTGCAACAAGAACGTACTGCGCCCAATTTTCCACCTGCAACGGAATTGCCTGTTACACAGCATCATCCTTTAGCACCTGAATGTTTTCAGCAGATGGATTTGGTTTGGTCTGAAGGACAATATCCGTTTACTGCTAGTCATAAACCTGATTTTGCAGGCTGGATGCGTTTTAACCCAAAACAGCATACGAATCGTGCCATGACCATTGCCGATTTGATGGTGGCTTTTGATATGTGGCCGCCTGGAGTACTGCCGATGTTTGAGCAGCTCGCTCCTGCCAGTTCACTGACTTGGCATGTGACCTATGTCAATCCTTTGCAAAATCAGCTGCAAGATTGGATGAAATATAAAGTTTTTACCGATCATGCTAGCGGTGGTTATGCCACAGAATATGCGCACTTATGGGATGATCAGGATCGGCTAATAGCGATTGCCCGACAGACCATCACCGTGTTTGCCTAGTGACACCTACTAGCATTTCGTATAAAGTGAAGCCTATTCACGATGACAAATCCTCAAAAAACTTGTGAATATGCAGCGTAAAGAGGGGAAACATTGGCGGTGTCTATGACAACAGGTCGTATCCTGAACATTCCAAATATATTAACTTTGGCTCGAATCGCCTTGATTCCTGTTTTTTTGTTGGTGGCGTATTGGCCGCCTGCAATGGGCGTAAATGGTTATGATGGTGGCATGACGCGTCATATTATTTTGACGTCTATTTTTGTGATTGCTGCTGTGACCGACTGGTTTGATGGCTATTTGGCACGCACTTTGAATCAGACCTCTGCATTTGGGCGCTTTTTAGACCCTGTGGCCGATAAACTTATGGTCGCTGCGGCATTGATTGTTTTAGTGCAATGGCAACCGACTATTTCTATGGCTTTTGCCGCGATTGTAATTATTTCCCGTGAAATTACCGTATCTGCCTTACGAGAGTGGATGGCTGAACTCGGCGCACGTACCAGTGTGGCGGTGTCTACAGTGGGGAAATATAAAACAGCATTCCAAATGATTGCGATTTCAGTGTTCTTATTGAACTGGCAACCATTGGAAATGGTGGCTTATTTGTTGCTCTATACTGCTGTAATTCTAACGCTTTGGTCGATGTTTATTTATTTAAAAGCGGCATGGCCATATTTGAAACAACCTTAAATATCGTGATTCTTCATTAAAAAGTGCTTCTGATTGAAGCACTTTTTGATTAACTATGGGTTTCTTCCTCGGCATCATCCTCATAAGTTTTGGCAATTTTTTCAATATTTAAACTTTTTGCCATCGCATCAAAAATTTCTTTATAAACCCCATTTTGATGATAAAGCGCATCATGTTCGCCATGTTCCGCAATCCTGCCATCTTTCATGACATAGGTGTAATCGGCATCAATAATTTGCGATAAGCTATGTGAAATGATGATGACCGTACGCCCTTGTTTGATTTCATCGAGGCTTTGTTTGATTTGTTCGGTTGCAATGGCATCCAGACTAGCAGTCGGTTCATCTAAAAAAATAATAGGTGGATTTTTCAGGAACATTCGAGCCAGGGCAATCCGTTGTTGTTGACCGCCTGAAAGCATGAGGGCATCTGCGTCATAAGCCTGAGGCAATTGCAAAATTTGTTCGTGAATAGAGGCTTTTTGGGCTGCCAGAATCACATCTTCCAAGCTTGCATCAGTTTTGCCATAACGAATATTTTCAAAAATAGAGCCTTGGAAAATATGATTTTTTTGCAAAACCAAGCCGATATGGTCACGCAAATATTGAGTGTCGATGTGGTTAATATCAATCCCATCGAGCTGAATTGTTCCCTGTTGTGGTTCATAGAATTTATCTAATAAACTGATCAGGGTCGATTTTCCTGCTCCCGACAATCCCACCAATGCGGTAATTTTATTGGGCTGAATCTGCATTTGAATGTCTTTGAGTGCATGATGTCCATTCGGATAAAAAAAGTTTACCTGTTGCAGATCAAACTGCCCTCGAATAACTGGTTTAAGCGTACCACTTGGCTCAATTTCATGCTCGGCTTCCAAAATTTGAAAGAAGCTTTCTGAATAGATCATTGCATCATTGACTTCATCATAAATACGATGCAATGAGCGAATTGGGGCAGAAACATTGCCAAACAGCAACACGTGATACATGATCATGCCGATGCTCATTTGTCTATCTAACACAAAATAAGCAGTTAAAATAATAATCAGCACCACGCCAATTTGTTCAATAAAGCTTTTTAAACCATCAAATAAAAAACTGGTTTGGCGGGTCTGCATTTGATTGTGGGTCAGTTTTTTCTGCAGGGTGAGTTGTTTTTCTGCTTCGATGCTTTCTCTGTTAAATGATTTAATCACGGTAATTGAGTTGATGATGCTGAGAATCCCTTGGCTTTTTTTCTCACGTCCATCACGTAAATTACGTCGCCAGCTTCCTAGTTTTTGTGCCTGCTGATAGGTCAGCCAAAAATAAATAGGCACAATGAGTGTCGCGACCAAGCCCACATAAAAATTGGCATAATACATTAAGCCCAAAGCCACAATTGCACTGGTAAAGAGTGGCAAAATATCAATAAAGAAAATTTGCACTAAGCGGGTGAGCGAACCAATGCCACGATCTATACGTGTTTGTAATTTACCTGCTTGGTTGTTGTCCTGATTAAAAAAGGCCAGTCGATAACGCAAAAATTTCTCAATAATGCCCTGTGCCAAATCTTGTGACACAAAAATGCGTAGTTTTTCACCATAAAACTTCTGTCCAAACTGCACAAAGGCATTGATGATTTCTTTACCCAGCAAAATGGCTGAAATGGTGATTAAAATGTGCCAGCCTGCAGACAGACCTTGTCCTGCCTCAATTAAGGCGTTAATACGGTCAACAGCGTATTGTAAAGTTAGTGCATTGACTTGAGCTGTTAATGAGCCGATGAGCGTTAAAACTAAGGTAGCAATCACCAAGAGCTGATAAGGTCGAACGAAGGGACGCAATTTTTGAAATAAATGCCATAAATTCATAAGCTATTATTGTTATAAGAACGATGATTTTAAGTCTAAGGATGAACTTCACGACTCACAAGCCAAAAAGCTGTGTCATTTTGTGAGCAGTCCTGATCCTTGTTTTAGATTAAACAATAAGCTATTCAGCATAGGAATGACCATGAATCTAGAATTGTTTGCACCTGAGCGTTGTGACAACGTACTGCCTTATGACGGCATTGTGCAGGACTATGGTTTGGTGCTGAGTGCGGAGCATAGTGAGCGTTATTTGCAGTATTTTCTGCAACATTTGGCATGGCAGCCTGATGAAGGTCTGCTCTTTGGTCAGTATTATCGGACACAGCGCCAAGTGGTATGGTATGGCGATGAGCAGTATCAATATCGTTATTCGGGAGCAGTTAAGCAGGCACTGCTATGGCAGCCTGCTTTGTGGCGATTGAAACAGCAAATTGAACAGTGGGTCGGGCATCCCTTTAATTCATGTTTGGCCAATTTATATCAAGATGGTACGCAGGGCTTGGGTTGGCACAGTGATGATGAGCCGAATTTAGGCAGACACGCTGTCATTGCATCTTTGAGTTTGGGGGCAACCCGTAAATTTTGTTTTCAGCATAAACACCGCGCCAACAAGGTTGAGCTACTGTTGCACAGCGGTCAGTTGTTGGTCATGCGTGGCACGACACAACACTATTGGAAACATGCCTTAATGAAGTCCAATAAAATTATACAACCCAGAATTAATCTGACCTTTCGCTATTTTCACACGGCTATTGAATAAAACTTGATTTAGCACTCTAAATCCTTATTCAGGAATAAATTTTAATTGTATTTAAATTCAGTGCTTTAAGGTATCAATAACCTAAATCTTTAAGTGAGTTCTATACTAAAACTGGTATTCAGTACTTCCACCTGTTTTTCAATTTGTTCTGCATTGTCCTGCAAAATTTCAATCAGTTTTTGCAAATTGACAAATTCAAAACGGTTTTTAGATGCCAGCAGCGTCAATGCATAAGGTGCATCTTTAGATGAAAAACGAATCGGTACAGATAAGCCTGCAATTTCTGCATCGAGTTCGCCGTTAGAAAAATAATAGCCTTGTTTTTTGATTTTGCGCATTTGCTGCAAAAAGTCATCTTCATCTTGTGCAAAATTGACTTGTGCCAATTCGTTAGAAAAACGTTGGTAATAGTCTAAAATTTTAGCTTTAGGCAGATGTGCCATAATAATTTTTGGCGATGAGCCGACATAAACAGGACGTGGGCAGCCGCGACCATAAGACAGCAAAGGCGTATCTTTAAAGATTTCGTGATGCACATCAATGCAGGAATCTTGATTGAGTTGGGTCAGCAAACAGCAAAATTCAGTACGTTCCGCAATTTTTTTCATAAACGGAATACTGATGGTGACCAATGGATCGGTCGTGCGAGAGATAAAATCCAATACTGCAATTTTTGGCCCTAGGGTGTAATCTCCCGATGTGCCACTCATGCGCTGCAACAACTCTGCCGAAACCAACTCTTTTAAATAGCGGTAACTGGTGGGCTTAGATAAACCGAGTTCCTCACTAATGGTATCTACATTAATGACAGGACGTGCGGTTGAAAATAAGTCTAAGACTGTGAGAATCTTGCCAAAGCTAGACAGTGCCATGCGGATTTACCCATTCACACCAAAAGGATGGTGTCACTTTATATCAAAAAATCGCCAGACCAATAGACTTTTTAAAGATGATCTTAGGCATTCTAACGATCAATATCCCAATTCTTTCGTTTGTCGTTGTTATCTATTCAGAAACAGGATTTAAGGCTGAATGCCGTGAGGCTCACGATACCAGCTTTCAATCAATAGTGCTGCGGCAAGACTGTCGGCTGCGAGCTTTTTGCCACGCCCTTGGGCTTGATAATGATCAAGCTCATCACGTGCTTCACGTGTGGTTAGGCGTTCATCGACCATTAGGGTGTTGATATTGCTTTGATGGCGTAAGCGTCTGGCAAACTTACGTGCACGGGTAGACAGTTCCGACTCGCTATCATCCATATTTAAAGGTAAGCCCACTAGAAATAATTGTGGCTGATGTTGCTTGATGATTTTCAGCAAGTTTTCCCATTGTGGAATGCCATCTTTCATGGGGAAGAGGGCGAGAGGGGTCGCACTTTCAATCAGTGCCTGCCCCACAGCCATGCCCATTTTTTGCGTACCGAAGTCAAATGCCATAATGGTTTGGGCTTGTGTTGTTTCAGGCATGACCAATCTCTGAAGATAACCATGTTGGATCTACGCCCATTTTACGATAAGCGGCATCCCAACGGTCGTCATAAGGTAAATTGAAAATCAAGTCCATGTCCGATTCACAAATGAGCCAATCGCCACGGGCAATTTCTTGTTCCAGTTGCTGTTTGCCCCAACTGGCATAGCCCAAGGCAATTTGGTAACGTCCAACGCCTTCGTTGTGGGCAATCGCATCTAAAATATCTTTAGAGGTGGTGATACAGACATTTTCACCAACAGCGATAGATGAATGCCAAGTTGGCTGCCCTGTGTGTAAAACAAAACCTGCCTCAGGTCGTAATGGACCACCTTGTAGAACTTCGTGAGGATGCACATTATCTGCGTCTATATCTAAATCATTGAGTAATTCTTTGATTTGGATACCCGATGGACGGTTGATAATAATGCCTTGCGCACCGTCTTCATCATGACGTGCCAAATAGATGACGGTGTTTGCAAAAAACTCATCATTCATATCGGGCGGGGCTATGAGACAGCGATGCGTCAGATATTGTTTAGTCACCTAAGCAATTCTCCTTAAAAACAGTTGCTTCTAGAAAAACCTATTCCTTTAGGATACACGTTACTTGAGCTTTGTGATTTCACCAAGCTCTTTTTGTGACAGCGTTGGTTTTTAAGCCTGTTGAAACTTCAATTGGCGTAATTGTTTGGCGTGTTGCAGGGTGGTGTCATTAATTTCAACGCCGCCTGTCATGCGTGCCAATTCTAAAATACGCGCATCTTCTTCTAATTCAACAATGGTGCTGCTGGCAGGGTCGGTCTGACGCTTTTTCACTAAAAGGTGTTGATCAGACTGTGCTGCCACTTGTGCTTGGTGGGTAATACATAAAATTTGAACGTGTTGCGCCAAACCTGCGAGTAAGCGCCCCACAATTTCTGCGGTACCACCACTAATCCCGACATCAATTTCATCAAAAACCAAAACTTCAGCTTCGGTTTTTTCGGCATTCATGACTTGCATGACCAAGGCAATCCGCGATAATTCGCCACCAGAAGCCACACGTGCTAATGGCTGAGCAGGAATACCTTTGTTGGCAGTAAACAGTAGTTGAATAAAACTTAACCCCTCCGCAGAAACCTGCTCTAAAGGTTCAAACTTAAATTCAAAATGTGCCTCAGGCAGTGCCAACTGTTTGACTTGCTCGGTCAGTTGTTTGGCAAGTGGTGCGGCTGCTTCACGACGGATGTCATCTAAATGTTGTGCTTTGGCTAAAAAGTCCTGATGTGCCACTTCGACTTGTTCTGCCAAAGTTTCAGGGTCTTCAAGTTCATGTAAAGCAGTGAGCTCAGTTTGCCAAGTATCAAATTCTTGTTTTAATAATTCAGGTTGTGTGCGGTATTTACGCGCTAAACGATGAAAGACTTCTAATTTTTGATTCAGTTCTTCCATGCGTTCAGGGTCAAAGCTTTGACGATCAATAAACTGACGTAAATTGGCTGTCGCATCATCTAATTCACTTTGCGCATTTAACAATGAGTTATAAATTTCTGATAATTGTTCACTGCGTCCCGCATGAGATTCCAAGCGGCGAATAATCGAAGCAATTTCCTGAGTGATATTTTGCTCGGCTTCGTCTAAGGCATTTAAGCTATAACTGCAGTCCTGCATGATATGTTCATGATGGCTTAGGCGATCAAACTCTTGTTCAATCTCCTTATAATCTATTTGTACCAGTTCTTCGAGTTCTTCGAGTTGTAAGTTTAGGGTTTCGATGCGCTGCTTGCGAGTTGCCTGTGCATCCAGCGCTGCCTGATGCTGTCGGATATTTTTTTGCCAGGTACTATAAGCATCACGTACTGCTTGGGCAGGGGTATAAAAATTATAATAACGATCAAGCCAGTGCTTTGGATAAGGCGGTTCCAACAATTGTTGTTGGCTGTGCTGGCTATATAGCTGTACTAGCAAGCGTCCAATTTCTTTCAGCTCTGACAAACTGCTTGGGCGTCCATTAATCCATGCCTTGCTGCGTCCTGTGGCAAAAATTACCCGACGTAAATGGATTTCACCAGACTCATCATCTAATTCATGTTCTTTTAGCCATTGTGCTTCAGGGCTATTGTTCTGATAACTGAAACTCGCAGTCACATCGGCTTTATCTGAGCCAAAACGCACATAATTGGTATCGGTACGTTCACCTAAACAGGCAGAGAGTGCATCTAATAGTAAGGATTTACCGGCACCTGTTTCCCCTGTGAGAACGTTAAAACCTGTTTCAATATCCAGTGCTAAGTGGTCGGCAAGGGCAAAGTTAATCAGTGTTAAATGAGTCAGCATAAACGCATCCAAGCTGCGAAAAGTGTCAGTGAAAGAGAGTTAAGTTTTGGAAATGCCATAACAAGGCTGTTATTTTCGTCTGTTTAATTCTAGCTTAAATTGCAGCACAAACAACAAAAAATGTACCCGATAAGCATCCTATATAAAACGCAAGACTCGTTGATCATTTCATTGGATGGTCATTAAATTGCAGTATATTCACTTGGGGAGTTTTCGGTGCTGCTTGATATGGTGGAACTTAAACGATATAGATACTATTCGTGATCTGTTTCACATTCAGATTTAGCACTTTAGTGGGGAAGAATCTAGAGCAGAGTACTTTGCATGCCTCTGGCATTGGCTTAGACTGTGCTGTCAGCGTGTTGCATGCTGCGTATTGAAACATTGTTCAATTTACGCAAAGCCCACTGTAAACACAGATTGATTAGTTCTGAGGACAGAATTAAACTACATCAGTCAAAAATATAAAAACGCGTTACCTGGAGAACACGCATGTCAGCTCAGTTTGATCATGTATCAGTTGTGAAAAAGTCGAATGTCTATTTTGGTGGGCAATGCATCAGTCACACGGTGCAATTTGAAGACGGTACCAAAAAAACCTTAGGAGTAATTTTACCGACTGAACAAGCCTTGACTTTCGAAACGCATGTACCTGAACGTATGGAAATTATTTCAGGTGAATGTCGTGTCAAAATTGCCGATAGCGAAGAAAGTGAATTATTCCGCGCGGGTCAATCGTTCTATGTGCCTGGCAATAGCCGTTTCAGCATCGAAACCGATGAAGTGCTCGATTACGTGTGCCACTTAGAAGGCTAATCAGCCGATAATAGGGTATTGAATTAAGATTTCATTTTTCTCCTGCTTGAGCACCCAATCAAGCGGAATTGAATCAAGAAATTTTCACCCGAATCGGTTAAACTAGATCTTATTGAAATCCTGTAAAGTCAGCTTTGCAGGATTTTTCGTTTTCGCTGGTTTATTGGTGCATTAATTAGAGGTCGTTCATGGCAAAACCTGAATATTATTATGGCGTTCACTCGGTGGAGTCATTATTGGAGCTTGAGCCAGAGCGCGTCTTAACTCTTTTTACCTTAAAAGGGCGTGATGATCAGCGTTTACAAAAAATTTTAGAACTTGCCGAACCATTTGGCATTAGTGTGCAAAAAGCCAGTCGTGACAGCTTGGAAAAACTGGCAGGTTTGCCTTTTCACCAAGGAGTGGTGGCTGCAGTGCGCCCACATCCAACCCTGAATGAAAAGGACTTGGATGCCTTGTTGCAGACTGATAGTAAGCCTTTACTTTTGGCGCTCGACCAAGTCACCGACCCGCATAATTTAGGTGCGTGTATCCGTACTGCCGCTGCGATGGGGGTTACTGCCGTGATTGTGCCGCGTGATCGTTCAGCAAGTTTGACCCCAACTGCACGCAAAGTAGCTGCAGGTGGTGCAGAAAAAGTCAAATTTATCCAAGTGACCAATTTGGCACGTACTTTGGCGCATTTGAAACAAGAGTTTAATGTGCGCGTGGTAGGTACGATGCTGGATGAAAAAGCTTTGCCAATTCAGCAATTTGACTTTACAGGCACAGCAGTATGCGTAGTCATGGGGGCAGAAGATACAGGTTTACGCCCAATTACCCAGTCACAATGTGATCAAACTGTATTTATTCCAATGGCAGGTAATTTGCAAAGTCTAAATGTTAGTGTTGCAACAGGCATGGCATTATATGAAGCTTGCCGTCAGCGTCAGGCTTAATTGCTGATTTTGTATTTGCTATTCTATTGATGTTTTCAACACAGTGATTCGTCTGTCTCCGCAAAAGCAAGGTTATGCTTTGGTGCTTGTTACCATGTGTATTTGGGGTGGTTTTACCCTAACTGCTCGGCTGAATGCACAATGGCAGATCAGCGCTTGGGATATTACCGCCTTACGCTTCGCTTTGGCTTTTTGTATTTTAATGCCGATTCTCATCTGGAAAAGAGATACGGCATTTTTATGGAAAAAAGAGCCTTTTATTTTGGCAATGATTGGCGGAGTGGGCTATTGCCTGACTGCGTATAGCGCTTTTCATTATGTACCTGCTGCTCATGCTGCTATTTTTCTGAATGGTTGTATTCCTGTTTGTACCGCTATTGCGGCTTGGGTATTATTTCGAGTGCCTTTTGACCGACATACCTGGATCAGTATTGTAATTATGCTGACTGCCATTGCGGGTATGAGTGCGCTGATGTATCAAGAAACAGGTGTTGCCTTTGGACTTGGGGATGGACTGTTTTTTATCAGCGCTATTTGGTGGGGTGTGTTTACGGTTTTATTAAGACAATGGAAGCTTTCCGCTTGGCATGCTATGGCGGGTGTCGCAATTTGGTCGGCAATCGTCTATGTCCCGATTTACGTACTGTTTTTCCCGAAACAACTCAGCACACCTGAACCGATTCATTTATTGCTGCAAACTATTTTTCATGGAGTGTTTGTGGTGATCATCGCAACACTTAGCTATGTCGAGGCAATTAAGCGTTTGGGAGCATTCAAAACTGGCAGTATTGTGACCTTGGCGCCGTTTATCGCTGCGATTCTTGCTGTCCCTTTATTGGGTGAACCTTTGAGTTTAGCAATTTTATGTGGCTTGGTGGGTATGGGGATTGGTGCTTTGCAACCTTGGCGTTGGTGGGCCCGACCTGACAGCTTAAAAGCTCAACTTGAACAGCAAAAACAACAGTCAGATTAATTTGCTTACTGCATCGCTCGCTTTAAATACTGCTGATGCAATACTTCAAGTTTGCTATACAAATGATCTAAATGCCCATCATTTAGCACAATGTCATCGGCTAGGCGTTGTTTTTCAGCACGTGGCATTTGTGCTTGAATAATTTTATGAATTTGCTCAACCGTTTGACCATCACGTTGTGAAGCACGGTGAATTTGTAGGGCTTCAGTAGCATCAATCAATAATGTATGTCGGGTCAATTGATGTTGATTGGTTTCAAACAAGAGTGGTGAAACCAAAACCACATAGGGACTGTCGGCAGTATCTAATTGTTGAATAATCGATTCACGAATTGCAGGGTGGGTGATTTTTTCAAGTGCTTGTCGTGCACTTGGTTCTTTGAAAATGTGTTCACGTAATGCGCGACGATCTAGTTCGCCATTTTCAAGTAAAACCCAATCGCCAAAGTGTTGTTGAATTTGCTTTAAGGTAGGCTGTCCTTTTTCAACCACTTCACGTGCAACAACATCCGCATCGACCACAACAATGCCTTGGGTCTCGAACCACGCACTGGCTGCAGACTTGCCACTGCCAATTCCTCCTGTTAGACCCAAAACAAAACGCATGTGCTGTCCTTATTGTCCCAAATATACTTTCATGATTGGCTCGCCCCATAAAAAGGCAATCCAACCCGCAATGGCGATATACGGACCAAACGCGAAGGGTTGGTTTTCTTTACGCACTTTTAACAGAATAATGCCAATAATCGCCCCAACTAAGGAAGAAAGCAGCACAATCAGAGGCAACATCATTGGCCCCATCCATGCACCTAAAGCGGCAAGGAGCTTAAAGTCACCATAGCCCATGCCTTCTTTGCCTGTGATGATTTTAAATAGGTAATACACCACCCACAGGCACAGGAAGCCAATCACATAGCCCCAAATTGCCGATGTCGGTGAAGTATAGATGGCATAGCTGTTAACCGCCAAACCCAGTGCAGCCAAAGGCAAGGTGTAACGGTCTGGCAAGAGTTGTGTATCAAAATCAATGAAGGTGAGTGCAATCAAGGTATAAGTGAGCAGCAAACCAAACAGCATTTGTACAGTTGGGCCAAATACCGCAAGCACAATCAGGGCGCAAACAGCGGTTAATACTTCAATCATTGGATAACGTACGCTGATCAGGTTTTGGCAGTTGCTACATTTACCGCGTAATACCAACCAACTCAGCACAGGAATATTTTGATACCAACGAATTGGGTGGTGACATTTGGGGCAGGTCGATGCAGGTTTGCTCAGGGTGATTTTACTTTCATCAATAATGGCTTGTTCAGGATGTAATAACATTTGGCAGTCATTACGCCACTCCTGTTCCATCATTTTTGGGGTGCGGTAAATCACCACATTCAAAAAACTGCCAATACATAAACTAAAAAGTCCAACTGCGATATAGAGCGCAGTTGGATTTTGGATAAAGTACGCGATTAATTCTTGCATTAAACCACAGAACCCATTTGGAAGATTGGAAGGTACATGGCGACAACTAAACCACCCACTAAAATACCCAAGACAGACATAATCAACGGCTCCATCATTGAGGTTAAGCCATCTACTGCGTTGTCGACTTCGTTTTCATAGTGGGTTGCGACTTTATCTAGCATGGCATCTAGCGCACCTGATTCTTCACCAATGGCTACCATTTGCACTGCCATAGACGGGAATTTATTGGTGACACGCATGGCGAATTGTAGCTGTTGACCTGTCGCAACATCATCACGAATTTTCATCACGGCTTCTTCATAGACCACATTATTGGTTGCCCCAGCGGTAGATTCCAAGGCATCAATTAAGGGTACACCAGCAGCAAAAGTAGTGGCTAAAGTACGGCTATAACGTGCAATAATCGCTTTATAGACCAAGTCACCAAAAATAGGCGCTTTCAGTGCCGCTTTGTCTAAGAAGTCACGGAATTTTTTACTGCGTTTTTTAGTTTCCAAGAAACCTGCAATGATGACCCCAATCACAATAATCAGAATAAACCAGTATTTCTGCATCCATTGTGACATGTTCACCACCATTTTAGTGAAGGCAGGCAAGTCCGCACCAAAAGAGCTAAACAACTCTTCAAACACAGGTACGACTTTCACCATCAAAATAATGGTCACAATCACGGCCACCACAATGACCGTTGCAGGGTATTTCATGGCTTTTTTAATTTTTTGTTTGAGTAACTCACTCTTTTCTTTATAGATCGCGACACGATCTAGCATGGTTTCTAGGGCACCCGATTGTTCACCAGACTCGACCAAAGAACAAAATAGGTTGTCAAAATATTGAGGATATTTACGCAATGCGCCAGCAAAGGTATTCCCGCCTTCCACTTCACCTTTAATGCCTAAAACCACTTCACGCATGGCGGGGTTTTCAAGACCTTCGGCAACAATCTCAAAGCTTTGTACCAAAGGCACACCTGCTTTCATCATAGTGGCAAGCTGACGCGTGAAAATAGTGATGTCTAAGGTCGACACCCGTTTTTTCATTAAGCCTTCAAGAATATTCTTTTTCTTTTGGCGAATCGTCTTGATGGTAATCCCTTGTTTACGCAATGTGACCTTTGCCAAGGCCATATTACGCGCTGGAATTTCCCCTTTTAACTTAGCCCCTTTGCGGTCAATCCCTTCATAAACGAAGGTGGGCATCATCTGTGCTTTTTTGACAGCCATGCGTATTTATCCTTATTTTAAATTTTACAACTATTCACTGGTCACACGATTGACTTCTTGCAATGAAGTCACCCCCTGCATGACCTTAAGTAACCCCGAACGACGCAGATTGTTAAACCCCGATTTTGCTGACGCATCAGCAATTTGGATGGCATTACCATCCTCCATAATAATTCTAGAAATTTCTGGTGTGACTTTCATCACTTCATAAACACCAACACGTCCTTTATAACCTTCACGGCATTCAGAACAGCCTACAGGTTGATAGACCTGAAATTCTGGATTGCTCAAATCGGCTTCAGTAAAGCCCATTTCCAATAAGCTTTGTTTTGGAATATCGGAAGGAGCTTTGCAATGCGGGCATAGGCGTCGTGCCAAACGCTGTGCAATGACGAGGTTTACCGAAGTTGCGATGTTAAAGGAAGGAACGCCCATATTGCGTAAACGCGTTAAAGTTTCTGGCGCACTGTTGGTGTGGAGGGTAGATAAAACCATGTGACCTGTTTGGGCTGCTTTAATTGCAATTTCTGCAGTTTCAAGGTCACGAATCTCACCCACCATGACAATATCAGGGTCTTGACGTAAGAAAGATTTCAGAGCGGCAGCGAAGGTTAAGCCCACTTTATTGTTGACGTTAACCTGGTTGATGCCTTCTAAGTTAATTTCCACAGGGTCTTCGGCAGTGGAAATGTTGGTATCTTCTCTGTTTAAGATATTTAAGCCTGTATATAGCGATACCGTTTTACCCGAACCCGTTGGACCTGTAATCAGTAACATGCCTTGCGGTTTTTCTAAGGCTTCCATGAACAATTCTTTTTGTTCTGGTTCATAGCCCAAAGCGTCAATCCCAAGCATCGCGCTAGATGGGTCAAGAATACGCAGTACGATTTTTTCACCGAACAATGTTGGCAACGAGTTCACACGGAAGTCGATGGATTTATTTTTAGATAGTTTTAATTTAATACGACCATCTTGCGGGACACGCTTTTCAGAAATGTCCATTTGGGACATCACTTTTAAACGTGATGCCAAGCGGTTAGCTAACTGTAAGGGTGGGGTGGCAATTTGACGTAATACACCATCGACACGGTAACGCACTCGATAGGTTTTTTCATACGGTTCAAAGTGTAAGTCCGAAGCACCCATGCGAATTGCATCAATCAGTAATTTGTTGATGTATTTAACAATTGGGGATTCATCACCCTGCGGTTCATCTTCTGCAGCTTGTTCTGGTTCGCTGTTACCCTCTTCAAAGTTGAGATCGAAGTCATCATCTTCAAATTCAAAAGCAGACTCACTCGCAAAGTTTTGTTCAATCAGTTTTACCAATTTATCGTGTTCGACCACAATGGCTTCAATATTCATTTTACTGTTGAAACGAATGGCATCCATTGCTTCGATATTGGTCGGGTTACTGGTTGCAACATAAAGCAGATGATTGCGTTTAAAAATAGGCAATATGCAATATTTGCTGAACAGTTTTTCATCAATGCCTTCACGCACGATGAGCGCAGAGTCATACACGCTTAAATCAAAAATAGGTTCGCCAAACTCATTAGAAATTTTTTCAGCAATGATTAAAGGCGCGATATTTAGGTTTTGAATGAGATAGGGAACAATATCAACATTATCTTTTTGTGCGGCTTTAATGGCAGTTTGCATATTTTCAGCAGAAACGAGCCCATCTTCGACCAAGCGTCGAATAAAACCTGTAAATCTAGGTGTAGCTTGTTGTACTGACATTCCCCAACGTCCTCAAAATCAAGATTGTTTATAATTGGTATCTTAAAATTATACTTTTGTTGCACAAAAATACCATATCTGAAAGTGCTGTCACCACCTAAGTATCGCCTAAAAGCATGAACCAGTTACATTAATCTGCTAAAAAAATTGTAAGTCCTGCCATGAAAAGATACTTCATGCAGCAGTTTGATGCAAAGCTTGCACAAAAAACTCAGCAGAAATGTGATTTGCGTGTAGAATGTGCGCGATTAAATGAATTGTTTTTGTAGGTTATTCTATGTCGGCTACGACGATTAAGCCTTGGGTGGTTGGCAATTGGAAGATGAATCCGATGCATGCCGATGCTCAGCAACTTATTTCTGAATTTAAAACATTATTACAAGACAGCCCTGTAGAGGCTGAAAAGTGTCATTTGGGGATTGCACCTGTCACTTTGGCTTTGACACAAATTCAAGCTGCATTGAGCGAAGCAGTACGTCCTGTCTATACCGTTGCACAAGACCTTTCCCGTATTGCGGGTATGGGTGCCTATACGGGCGAAGTCAGTGCAGAATTGCTGAAAGACAGTCAAATTGATTATGTATTGGTTGGGCATTCAGAACGTCGTGAACTTTTTGCAGACACACCAAGCATTTTGAAAGAAAAAGTTAAAAATGCCTTGCAGGCAGGTTTGACAGTTATTTATTGTGTGGGTGAAAGTCTGCAACAACGTGAAAGTGGTCAGGCAGAGCAAGTTGTTTTGCAACAAATTTGTGATATTGCTGCCGTGGTTGAGGCTGAGCAATGGCAACAGATTGTGATTGCCTATGAACCTATTTGGGCAATTGGCACAGGCAAGACCGCATCACCTGAAGATGCGCAAAGCATGCATGCAAAAATCCGTGAAGGTTTAAGCCAAATCACCGCTTATGCTGTGACTCTACCGATTTTATATGGTGGTAGTGTAAAACCAGAAAATGCCGTAGAGTTAGCAGCCTGCCCAGACATTAATGGTGCTTTGGTCGGTGGTGCATCTTTAAATGCGGCATCGTTCCATCAAATTGCGCAAGCCTTTGCAAATACACAATAATGAGGAGTTCAGCATGCAAACATTTGTGCTGGTAGTACATATTATCTTAGCCATTTTAATGATTGGACTAATTTTGGTTCAGCATGGTAAAGGTGCAGATGCAGGTGCTTCTTTTGGTGGCGGTGGTGCGGCAACCGTATTTGGTGCGTCAGGTTCAGGCAACTTTTTAACCCGTTTAACGGCAATTTTAACAGCCTTGTTTTTTGCAACCAGTTTAACTTTAGCGGTGTTTGCCAAGAAACAAACCACAGGCGCATATAGTTTGCAGACTGTACAAACGACTGCACCTGCACAGCCTGTATCGCCTGAAACTTCACCAACTGCGCCTAAAAGCGCTGAATAATTTTATTTAGCACTTTCTTTTTTCGCATGATGCGACTAGAATGCGTCACAGCTGCGGTGGTGGTGGAATTGGTAGACACGCTACCTTGAGGTGGTAGTGCTTTCGGGCGTGGGGGTTCAAGTCCCCCCTTCCGCACCAACTTATAATCCAGAAAACATAAGTTGGTGTTAAGCAGCAAATCTGTTGATGCGGGATGGAGCAGTCTGGTAGCTCGTCGGGCTCATAACCCGAAGGTCGTTGGTTCAAATCCAGCTCCCGCTACCATTTTTTAGTGGTTTGGTAATGCCTGTTTTGATTAGTTGACTGTCCGTCGGGCTCAACTCTTGATAACTTGGCGAAGGTCGTTGGTTCAAATCCAGCTCCCGCTACCAATCAATCCTAAGCTTATCGTGAATTAAGCGTAGGCAACTTAAATTATTTTAGGTTGAGATAAGTATTTACATGTTGTTGCGGGATGGAGCAGTCTGGTAGCTCGTCGGGCTCATAACCCGAAGGTCGTTGGTTCAAATCCAGCTCCCGCTACCATTTTTTAATGGTTTGGTAATGCCTGTTTTGATTGGTTGCTTGTCCGTCGGGCTCAACTCTTGATAACTTGGCGAAGGTGGTTGGCTAAATCTAGCTTCCGCTACCAATATTTTAAAAGTGTGATTATGCTCTAATATGAGTTTTACGCTTTATACTGACTAAGGTGCAACTTAAGTCAGGCAAAAATGCTAAGTTTGATTGAAAACTTATTCATATTTGTATATAATTTTTGCACGTTGATGCGGGATGGAGCAGTCTGGTAGCTCGTCGGGCTCATAACCCGAAGGTCGTTGGTTCAAATCCAGCTCCCGCTACCAAGTTTCTAATGGTGTGGTACGTTAGTTTTAGTTGATTGAATTCAGCATAATAAACTAGCAAAGATGGTTAGATTTAGTCTAATCCCCGCAACCAAGTTTCTAAAGAGGCTCACAACTAGGTGGGCCTTTTTGCACAGTGGATATTGGTTTTACTGTGCAAGAATAGGGGCGATTACGCCCTTTTTTATTGGCTATCGTGTAGTGTCGATACAAGCCGTGCGCGGCCTAAAGTCAAAGTGTCATGTTTCACTACTACTATAGTTTGTATGAATGTGTAGTGGTCAAATAAGACCATTGAACCGCAGCAGAATGACGAGAGTAAATGAAGCTATCAAATAAAACTCAAGCACTTCAGGACTTAATTGCGCCAGCAGTGCAAGCATGTGATGTGGATCTTTGGGGAATCGAGTTTATTCCACAAGGTAAGCGTTCTTTGTTACGTATTTATATCGACAAAGCTGTCGATGAAAATGCAGAACCTGTCTTAAATGAAGATGGCGAATTAGAGCAAGGTCGCGGTATTGGTGTACAAGATTGTGTACGTGTAACCCAGCAAGTTGGTGCAATGCTTGATGTGCATGATCCAATTTCAGGTGAATATGCGCTTGAAGTGTCATCACCGGGTTGGGATCGTCCATTTTTCCAATTAGAGCAATTGCCTGCATATATTGGGCAAACCATTGCGTTACGTTTAATCAGTGCTGTAGAAAACCGTCGTAAATTTCAAGCGAAATTGGTTGCTGTAGATCTGGAAAATGAAACCATTCAGGTCGAAGTGGAAAAACAGCAGGTATTGGAGATTGACAGTCACAATATTGATAAAGCAAACCTGATTTACCAAGATTAATCAAATTAATAAGAATCTGAACGAATAGGTGACTTATGGCACGTGAAATTCTTACCGTCGTTGAAACGGTTAGTAACGAAAAAGGTGTAAGTCGTGAGGCAATTTTTGAGGCGCTTGAACAGGCTCTTGTTGCTGCGACGAAAAAGAAATTCTACGAAGGCACAAACTCAGAAGAAGCACGCTTACGTGTGGAAATTGATCGTAAAACAGGTGACTACAGAACTTTCCGTCAGTGGGAAGTGGTGGCAGATGAAGATCATGAAATGCCTGCATGCCAAGATGCAATTTCTGATGTAGATCCTGCAAAGTGGTCAATTGGTGATATTCGCGAACTTGAAGTTGAGTCAATTGACTTCGGTCGTATTGCTGCGCAAATTGCCAAGCAAGTGATTGTGCAAAAAATTCGTGAAGCAGAACGCGCGTTGGTTGCAGATGCTTATGAAGCTAAAGTAGGCGAGCTGATTTACGGTGAAGTGAAAAAGCAAACCAAAGATGGCTTTATTATTGATTTAGGCGACAATGCAGAAGCATATTTGGCGCGTGAAGAAATGATTGCCAAAGAGATTTTGCGTCCTAAGCAGCGTGTGAATGCAATTTTGTACAGTGTGAACCGTGAAGGTCGTGGTGCACAATTGTTGTTGTCACGTGCTAAGCCTGAAATGCTGATTGCGTTGATGAAAAAAGAAATTCCAGAAATTTCTGAAGAAATCATCGAAATTAAAGCCGCAGCGCGTCAGCCAGGTGTACGTGCAAAAATTGCAGTAAAAACCAACGACCATCGTATTGACCCTGTAGGTGCATGTATTGGTATGCGTGGTACACGTATCCAAGCGGTACAGCAAGAGTTAAATGGTGAGCGTATTGATGTTGTGGTGTGGTCTGATGATCCAGCACAATATATCGCCAGTGCTTTAGAGCCAGCCGATGTATCGGGTATTGTGATTGATGAAGAAGAACGTACTGCCGACATTATTTTCGCAACCAGCGATCAGTTGGCACGTGCAATTGGTTCACAAGGTCAAAACGTACGTTTAGCCTCTGAACTCACAGGTTATAAGCTGAACATGATGCTTGAAGAAGAGTATCACGCACGTCAGCAAAATGAAGCGCAACAATACTTAGACTTGTTTGTTTCACGTCTAGACATTGCTGAAGATTTGGCGATGGCATTGGTAGAAATGGGCTTCACTTCATTAGAAGAAATTGCGTATGTTCCTGCGGAAACATTTGACGAAATTGATTTAGATGAAGAACTTGTTGAAATGTTACAAGGCCGTGCCAAAGAAGTGGCTTTGGCAGAAGCATTGCAACAGCAAGAAAATATCCAAGATCCGAGTGAAGAACTTCTAGCAATGGAAGGCATGACACAAGAGATCGCTTATGCGCTTGCCGCTCGTGGTGTCATTACAGTTGATGATTTAGCTGACCAAGCGACTGACGATATCGAAGATATAGAAGGTTTAGGTACAGAAAAAGCGGGTCAATTGATTATGAAAGCGCGCGAATCATGGTTTAACTAGGAGGTAATATATGACGGACAAGTCGATTAAAGAGTTAGCGCTCAGTGTAGGTCGTCCAGTTGAGAAACTCCTGGAACAGGTTCGTGACGCAGGTTTACCACAGCGTAACGCTGACGATATTATTTCCACGGAACAACAAAGTACCCTAGTGAACCATTTAAAAAAGGTTCACGGTCAAGAGGGTAAAGCAGGACAAATCACGTTGAAACGTAAAACCACCAGTACCGCTAAAGTGGCAAGTACTTCGGGCAAAGCGAAAACGATTAATGTAGAAGTTCGCAAGAAGCATACATTTGTAAAGCCAGATCCTGAACAGATTAAAGCGGAAGCACTGGCAAAAGCACAGGCGGAAGCAGCTGAAAAAGCGCAAGCAGAACAGCAAGCACGTGACGTGGCAGAAAAGAGCAAAGTGAAAGCAGACGCGCCTCAAGCAGGTGCCGCAAAAGCGAAACAAGCTTTAGATGCAATGCGTGCAGCAGCCAAGCAAGAAACAGCCAAGCAAGAAGTTGCAAAAGCTGCGGTTGTGGTGAAACGTAAGTCAACCAACAAGCCAATTGTGAAGCAAGCAGTGAAAGTCACTGAAACACCTGAGCAAAAGAAAGCGCGTGAAGCGCAAGCAGCTCAGTTGAAAGCGACTGAAGAAGCAGCACGTCGTAAAGCTGCTGAAGAAGCGCAGCAACGTACGCTTGAGCAAATGCGTCAGATGGCATCTAAATACTCAAATGAAGATGCAACCGCTACCATTCGTGTGGTAGATGATTCTCCATTGGCGGCTGGTCTTGTGGGTCAGGCTTATGAAGATTCATTTGCCAAAGAAGACCGTGAAATCAAGCGTGGTACCAGCACCACCAATACACGTTCACCGAAAAAAGGTGGTCGTCGTGGTCAGGAAGAACAGTCTTTCAGCCAAAACTCACATAAACGCGGTTTGAAAACGAGCCAAGCCAACAAGCACGGCTTTGAAAAACCAGTTAAAAAACAAGTTTATGATGTTGAAATTGGTGCAACGATTGTGGTTGCGGACTTGGCTGCAAAAATGGCAGTTAAAGTACGCGAAGTTATTAAATCACTCATGAAAATGGGTGAGTTAGTTACGCAAAACCAAGCGATTGAGCAAGAAGTTGCAGCACTTGTAGTTGAGGAAATGGGCCACAACCCAGTTCTAGTATCTGATACGCAAGCTGAAGATAACTTACTTGAAGCTGCTGAAGAGGCACGTGGTGTTCAAACGACACGTCCACCAGTGGTGACCATCATGGGTCACGTTGACCATGGTAAGACATCATTACTTGACCGTATTCGTCGTGCCAAAGTGGCTGCAGGCGAAGCGGGTGGTATTACCCAGCACATTGGTGCATACCACGTACAAACCGATAAAGGCATTATCACCTTCTTAGATACACCGGGACACGCAGCGTTTACTGCAATGCGTTCACGTGGTGCGAAAGCGACAGATATCGTGGTATTGGTCGTTGCGGCAGATGATGGTGTGATGCCACAAACTGCAGAAGCCATTGACCATGCGCGTGCAGCGGGTACGCCAATTATTGTGGCCATTAACAAAATGGACAAAGAATCGGCTGATCCAGACCGCGTATTGAATGAATTGACCACCAAAGAAATCGTACCTGAACAATGGGGCGGTGACGTACCTGTTGCAATGGTTTCGGCGCATTCAGGTCAAGGTATTGATGAACTTCTTGACTTAATTTCAATTCAAGCAGAAATGATGGAATTGAAAGCATCTGAAGAAGGTGCAGCGCAAGGTGTGGTGATTGAAGCGCGTGTAGATAAAGGTCGCGGTGCAGTGACGTCAATTCTGGTACAAAACGGTACTTTGAATGTAGGTGACTTGGTACTTGCAGGTTCATCTTATGGTCGCGTACGTGCCATGACTGATGAAAACGGTAAGCGTATTAAATCTGCAGGTCCTTCAATTCCAGTTGAAATTTTAGGTCTACCTGAAGCGCCAATGGCAGGTGACGAAGTTCTTGTTGTAAATGACGAGAAGAAAGCACGTGAAGTTGCCGATGCGCGTATGGATCGTGAGCGTCAAAAACGTCTTGAGCGTCAAAGCGCAATGCGTCTTGAAAACATCATGGCATCAATGGGCAAAAAAGACGTTCCATTTGTCAATGTGGTATTGAAGACCGATGTACGAGGTACTTTGGAAGCCTTGATTGTTGCATTGGGCGAGTTGTCTACCGATGAAGTACGTGTACGTGTGATTGGTTCAGGCGTAGGTGCGATCACTGAGTCTGACGTTACGCTTGCAGAATCTTCAGAAGCTGTATTACTGGGCTTTAACGTACGTGCTGACAATACTGCGCGTCAAAAAGCCGATGCCGATGGTATTGACATTCGTTACTACAGCATCATCTATCAATTAATTGATGATGTGAAAGATGCGATGAGCGGTAAGCTTGCACCTGAACACCGTGAAACTATTTTGGGTGTTGCAGAAGTGCGTGAAGTGTTCCACTCAAGTAAGTTCGGTGCAGCTGCAGGTTGTATGGTACTTGAAGGCGTACTTCACCGTAACAAACCAATTCGCGTATTACGTGATGATGTGGTGGTATTCCAAGGTGAGCTTGAGTCACTTCGTCGTTATAAAGACGTGGTGGAAGAAGTTCGCGCAGGTATGGAATGTGGTCTTGCAGTAAAAGGCTATAAAGACATCAAACCACTTGATAAGATTGAAGTGTACGATGTTCAATTGATTAAACGGAGTCTTTAATGGCGGGTAGTCAACGTCTGAAGCGTATGGCGGATACAGTACAGCGTGAGCTGTCAGAACTGATTCGCCAAGAGCTGAAAGATCCACGCTTAGGTGGTCTTGTGACCATCTCTGCAGTGAAGGTGAGCCCAGACTTAGGATATGCGGAAGTGTACGTGACTGTCATGGGACGTGAATTAGGCGATGAGCAAAGCGAAACGGCAAATAAAGAAACCTTGGATGTGTTGAATAAAGCATCAGGCTTCTTGCGCCATGAGTTAAGCCGTCGTATTAAGACACGTATTACCCCGCGTTTGCGTTTTCACTACGATAAAACCAATGCCTATGGTAACTATATGTTTGGTTTGATTGCAGAAGCGGTAAAAGATTTACCTCCTGCAGCACCTAAGCAAGATGAAGAATAAATCAGTGATGATAAAAAATGCCACCTTCGGGTGGCATTTTTTTGTCTATCATGTTTGAGCTTTTGCAATGTAAGCAAGGTTATATCGGATACGATGCTTTTTTTAATGCCTGACTAATATTCTAGACCAAATCATCATGGGACTTTTTTTCATAACGATGTAAATTACGACGTTGGCGTTGCCACGGTAATGGACGGTCTAAGGTTTCAGGCACATTGCCACTCATCGAACGTAAACGTAAATGCAGTGCTGCCTGTGCCATTAAATTGGCAGAAACAGGCGCGGTAATAAACGCAAATAGGGTGATTAATACTTCTGCAAAGCCAAATCGTCCTTCAAATGCCGCATAAATAATGGCTGCAATTAAGAAACTGCCTAGTCCTAAAGTGCTGGATTTTGTAGGGGCATGCAGTCGCATAAATAAGTCGGGTAGGCGAACCATGCCAATGCCGCCCACCAACATGAAAAATGCGCCAATAATTAAAAAGAATGACACTAAAATTTCCATGAGTAATTGCATGTTCATTCTCCTTAATCAATCACATGACCACTGGTGAAGTAACGCGCCAGTGCTGCAGTAGACACAAAGCCTAGCATCGCCACCAATAACGCACCTTCAAATAATGAGGTACTGGTCCAATAGATACCCAGAACCACCACCAAGCAGGTCGCATTTAAAAACAAGGTATCCAAGGCCAACAGGCGGTCTACAATAGAAGGGCCAATAATCAGACGGTATAGACACATAAACATGGAAAGCGTGATCGCAACCATGCAGATTCCAAGTGCATAAGGCAGAATCATCATTGCTTTTCTCCTGACTGCGCACCAAAAATTTCAATCAGTGGTTTTTCATAACGATTTTTGATGTCTTGAATATCTACACTTTCATCTTCAGTGTTTAAGGCATGTACCAAAATATCGCCACGATCTTGGTCGATACCGGCAGTGACCGTGCCCGGTGTGGTGGTAATGATCATCGCCAAAATACTGTTGACCTGTTCGTGTTGTGTTTCGAGAGGGACACGGAACCATTTTGGCTGCATGCGATCTGTCGGGCCAAGTACCAGTTTAGCCACACGAATATTAGAAATCATAATATCCCAGACCACCACAAAGAATAGGCGACTGGCTGCAGTCCAATTGATGTCTGGTGTACGCGTGATAAAGGGCTGGATCAATTTAGGAATTAGTAGTGCTAAGACTAGTGCCATCAATAGATTCCCTGCAGAAACACTATGCGCCAACATCAGCCAACTCAGTGCCACTAATACAGATACAAATGGGTGAGGCAGCAGGTTGTCCCAAAACGAAGTTTTCGATGTCGTTTTTTGCATGTTTAGGGCTCCGCAGGTTTGAGTTGAGTATCGCTAGGTTGCTGCGCTTCCTCACGATTTTGCTGTTGAATTTGACGTTGTTTATAGTCAGAAATATGTTCACCTTCCAAGGTATTTGGATGAATCACGTATGGAATTAGATGTGCATTGGCATCGATTGCTTCGCCACCGTACTTGGTTTCAGGTAAGTACAATGGATCATAAGGTTGTACGCTAATCACATTTCCAGTACGGTCTTTTTTCAGAATCAGTGCTTCATAGGCAGCATTATGTTGAATTTGCTGTGCAGTATTCAGCATATATTGCTGAATTGGATTGGCAAATACGACGTACAGCACTAAACCCGTCAGGAGCAAATAAATGACACGGTCATTGCGGGGCGGAGCAATTGCAGGCAATGTCTGATATTCGTCATAGGCTTTAGTTTGTATATCATCTTCAGGTTTGGTCGCGCGCCAAAACAAAATAAAGCCGACACGAGTGAACGCAATAATACTGAGCAAGCTGACCAAGAGAATGATGCCAATAATCCAGCCTTGATGCGCCATATTGGCAGTAGCTTGCAAAATAAAGACCTTGCCCAAAAAGCCACTAAACGGTGGTAAGCCAGCCATCATTAAGGCAATGATGAAGTACGTGATAGCCAGTATTTTATGTTGCTTCATTTGCGGGGCAATGTTGAAGTGATCTTTAAATGCGCCACGTTGTGAGGTAATCCAACCGCACAGCAAATAGAAAGCCGCTGCAATTAAGGTACTGTGTACCAAGTAATACAGTGCAGCTGACCATGCCTGTGTGTTCAGCATTGAAATAGCAATCAGGATGGTACCAATTGAAGACAGCATCATAAAACCGACAAAGCGACGTAAGCGCTCTGCACCAATCGCGCCAATGACCCCATACAGTGAGGTAATCAGACCAATCGGCAGTAACCAGTCTTGTAGGATTTTATGGCTCAGTTCATCGTCAAATACGGTTCCATTGACCCGTAAAATCGCATACACACCGACTTTGGTCATGATGGTGAATAAGGCTGCCACAGGAGTTGTTGCCACAGCATAGGTTTTAGGTAGCCAAAAACCGACAGGAAGCATGGCAGCTTTAATACCAAACACCACAAATAACAGTAAGCCACCTGCCACCGCAATTTTATGTGCATCAGCATCGAGTAGGGGAATCAGGTGAGCCACATCGGTCATGTTTAAACTGCCGACACTGCCGTAAATCATCCCCAAGCCAATCAGGAAAAGGGCAGAGGCTAATAGGTTGATGGTGACGTAATGAATCCCGAGTTGAAAACGTGCTTTGCCTTGACCGTGCAATAACAGCACATACGAAGCTAGCAGTAATACCTCAAAGAATACGAACAGGTTAAATAAGTCACCTGTGAGGAATGCACCGCAAAGTCCCATGAGCAGGAAATGCACCATGGTGTGAAAATAGCGACCACGCTCATCCCATTTTTTGCTGGAAAACCAGAGCAATGGCAAGGCAAGTGAATAAGTCAATACCAACATGAGGGCAGACAATTGATCTAGCACCAAAACAATGCCAAATGGTGCGGCCCATTCGCTCAAGTTATAAACAATAATTTGTCCGCTGCTGACTTGGATTAAATAGCTGATCGCAGTGATTAAACCGAGCGTGGCAGAGATCTGACTAATACCACGACGCCATGGCTGACGCCAGTCATGTGAGAGTGAACCAAAGCCCGGATTACCTAATAGCACCAAAATAAATGCGGTAAAGGTTGGAATTAAGATGCTAAAGATAGGTGAATGCTGTAGCCAAAATTGGAGGAAATCAGTCATTATGGCTCATCCTCACGTGGGTCAAGTAGTGGATATTCTTCTTTGGCATCGACGTGGTCTGTCCCTGTTTCATAACGGCTACGCAACGCCAATTGCACAATAAATGCAGTGGTGGCAAAGCCAATCACAATTGCAGTTAACACCAAGGCTTGCGGTAATGGGTCAGAGACTTTCGCGGCTTCAGTCAAAATTGCAGGCGCATTGGTCTGAATACGCCCCATACTAAATAAGAAAATATTGACTGCATAACCAATCATCGCTAAACCCAAAACAACAGGAAAGGTACGGGCACGTAAAATTAAATAAATCCCTGTCGCGACTAACATCCCAATGGCAGACGCAATTAAAAACTCGATACTAATCATTGCATTATTCCTTTGGAAGTGGGCCAGACATGCCTGAGTGACGTGAATCGCCCAAGACCGAAATCATCAACATAACCGCGCCAACCACTGTGACATACACGCCCACATCAAATAAGGCGGCTGAAGCGAGGTGCATTTCACCAATGATTGGAGGATTGACATAAATATGTGCGCTAGTGAGGAAAGGACGTCCCCAGAACCATGCGGCAAGACCTGTCAGACCTGCAATGCTTAAACCCACACCAATCCAAATCTCGTATAAACGCCCAGATTTGGCTTTGAGCATTTGTTCGGTCTGGTCTTGACCAAGCGCAATGTATTGGATGATTAGTGCCATTGCGGTAATTAAACCAGCAATAAAGCCTCCACCCGGTAAGTTATGACCGCGCAAGAAAATATACAGACTGATCACAAGGGCGATAGGTAAAATCCATGAGGCGGTAATACGCAGCATCAACGGTGAAGGATTAAAGCGGTAGGTTAAACCTTGCGTCATGATAGTGCCGTGCGCACGCATACCATCCATTAAACAGAGCGTACCAATCGCGGCAATGCCCAAGACGGCAATTTCACCAAAGGTATCGAAACCACGGAAGTCTACCAAAATGACGTTGACCACGTTGGTTCCGCCACCGAGAGGAATGGATTGCTGATTAAAGAACCATGAAATTGAATTATGGTCGCGGGTCATCACCAGCCATGCAATCCAGCCGATACCAATGCCGCCACCAATCGCAATCAAGGCATCTCGCCAGCGACGTGAGCGGCTTGATTCATAAGGGGTTAATTGTGGGAGCAGGGAGAGACTCATCAGCAATAAAACAGTGGTGACGACATCAACCGTGATTTGGGTTTGTGCCAAGTCAGGTGCAGACAGTCCGACAAATATCATGGTGACAACCAAGCCAACTGCACCGCTGATTAAAACAGCTTTGATGCGCTCATGGTGGAACCACAGCATCATCCAACAGGCAGAGAACAGCAATAACCATAAAACAATGGCAATTATAGGTGCATGTGTGAGTTCGCGTGTACCAGTTGTTAAGCCCTGATTGAATAATGGTAGGGCGACTATGAATACTGTAAAGACAATGATCCACACTAAATAGCTTTGCAGTGAACCATTTTCAGTTTTACGTTTGATTTTGCGTGAAGCTTGTAGCAAATGTTTTAAGAATAATTCAAAAAGCAGTTTGCCTTGGAATTGACCTAAATGTGGATCGAGGTCAATTTGACGAATTTTTCCACCTTTGGCAAGCGAGAAATAAAAGATGATCCCGCCAAGCAAAGCAATTGTACTCATCAGTAAGGGAAGATTGAACCCATGCCAAATGGCCAGATGCGTGCCTTCAAACTGTAACAGTTGGGTACTGGCACGAGTTGTGCTATTGACAATATGCTCGACCAATAAGGCAGGCATCAAGCCGACTAAAATACATAAAACCGCCAATAAAGTTGCGGGTGCACGCATGCCAAACGGGGGTTCGTGAGCTTCTTTATTGGGTACATTTTTACCAATAGGACCGTCAAAGAAAACGCCGTGTACCAAACGTATTGAATAGGCCACTGCAAAAATACCAGCCAGTGTGGCAACAATTGCAGAAACCCACAGTACAGGGCCAGATAAGTTTGCTACCAGTTCGGTAAAGAACATTTCTTTAGACAAAAAGCCGTTGGTCAACGGTACGCCAGCCATAGAAGCCGCGGTAATCATGGTGAGGGTAGCGGTAAAGGGTAGCAGTTGCCATAAGCCACTAAGTTTACGTAAATCACGTGTGCCTGATTCGTGGTCGATAATTCCCGCAATCATAAACAGTGCCGCTTTAAAGGTGGCGTGGTTGATGATATGGAAAATGGCTGCAGCCACTGCCAACGGTGAACCAATGCCGAGTAAACACATGATCAGACCTAAATGACTGATGGTGGAATATGCCAATAAGCCTTTTAAATCTTCTTTGAAAATGGCAAAGAATGCTGCCATACAGAGCGTAAACAGACCAATAAAGGTGACTAGGTTGTGATATAACGCTGCGCCTGCAAAAATTGGCAATAAGCGCGCCAGCAAGAAAATCCCTGCTTTGACCATGGTTGCCGAATGCAGATAGGCAGAAACAGGCGTGGGTGCAGCCATGGCATTCGGTAGCCAGAAGTGAAACGGAAATTGCGCACTTTTAGTAAATGCACCCAGTAAAATCAGCAATAAGGTTGGCACAAATAAATCATGACTTTGAATTTGTTCAGTCATCATTAAGATTTGGTCAATTTGATAGGTGCCTGTGATTTGCGCCAATAACACAAAACCACCGAGCATGGCGAGTCCGCCCATACCTGTAATGGTCAATGCCATACGTGATCCGCGTTGTGCCGCTTCGTAATTGCTCCAATAACCCACCAATAAGAAAGAGGAGATACTGGTCAGTTCCCAAAACGTCAGCAATAAAATCAGGTTATTGGATAGCGAAATTCCCAACATGGCAGCCATAAACAGCATGAGGAGAACATAGAGTTTACTGAGCGAGTTTTGCGGACTTAAATAATGATAGGCATAAATAAAGATGAGTGTGCCGATCCCTGTGATCAGCAAGGAGAATAATAAACCAAGCGCATCCAGACGAAAGCTTAAATCAATCCCCAATTGTGGCAGCCAAGACCATGTTTGAATGATCGTTTCGCCATTAAAGACTGCTTTTGCTTGGGTCAGGAGTAGAATAAGACTACTCAGACTGACGCCAATCGCCCCTAAAGCCGTTACCCCGCGTGAAAATTGTTTCAGCCACGAGACAAGGGTTGTGCCTAGTACTAACGGTAACAATATAATAATCGGTAGCACACTCATATCCATTGTCGTGAATAGGTTGAAAACCTAAAGGGTGAATCTTATCTTCCAAGGATTACAGGACAGCAACACACCATCCAAAAGATTCAATCTTGAAAGCCAATCAGTCGTGTCAGTAAACACGTGGTCTATTGTTTTGATGAGCGTATTGTCGCAACTTAAACTCAAAACAAAATCATGCAAAAATAATTTTACATGTCTAGGCGGCTCAAGCAGCAAAAATATGCTGATCTTTCGCTGACGATGCAGCGAATAAGGTTGTGCTTGGTTTGGTTAAAGCTGTGTTAAAAATATTTAGATGCGTCAATCTACAACCTAGTTGAACTATGGATGAAGTTGATCTGCATCTGCTGCATTTTTACAGCATTCACCGTGTTTGAAAGGTCAATAGACACTATTCAAGGTATAAAAAAAGTTGTATTGCGCAACTTTAAAAACTACAGCAAAATCGGATTTTACTATAAAAGTTCAAAATTAATCTGATTTTATTACATGAATAAAACAACATCAATTTTTTTTGCATACAGCAAAGTCATTATATACCGTCTGTTATATGCGGGATAAAGTATTTCTTTGCTTTTTGCCCATGTATGCGTTGAAAGACTTCGGCAATTAAGATTCAGGCAATTGATCAGGTGTTGGCTCACTATCCAATTGCTGTAAGCGTTGCAGCAATTCCTGTTTTTGTTCGGCAGTTAAATGGTTTTGAATCTGCTGCAAAATTTCAGGCGTGCCTAATTGTGTTGGGTTTTGTTCTTGTAGGCTGACGTCTTCTGTCGTGTGAGTGGTTTCTAGCACATCAGCATAAATTTCTGCAAACTGCGGTTGTAAACTTTGCCATGCGATGGGATGCAGCTGTTGATGTTCCAGTTTTAAACATTGAAAGCGTTCCGCTTGTTCCAAAAGTTCGCTGCGGTTGCCTGTGGCAATAATTTGTAAGCGCGGAAAAGCTTGATGTAAACGGGTCAGTATTTGTGCGGCCTGTTGTTGATCGAGCTGATGATCAATCTGGTCAATCAACAAAATACCATCTCCCTCGCGACACGGATACAAACTGTTTGGGTTTAGCAAACAGAGGCGACGTACAATATCGCCTACCAGAGCAATCCAGTTGCGCTGACTGTTCGACAATTGCTGATACAGCATATCTTTGCCCTGACAGCGCACCATGAGTTGTAATTTAGGCAGATGTTGTAGATATAGGTCTTCAATTTCAGGCAGCACGATTTGTAAGGCATCTTTCAGTGCTTGTAAACTCGGTGCATGCATTTGGGTATAGGCATGCAATAAGGACTGATTCAGGGTTTGTGCGAGTTCGCTTTGTTGTTGCTGATATAGCTTGTGTAAAAGCTGCGCACTTTGGGCATTTTCAATATCGGAAATTTCCCGCAACCATTCAAAAAAACGAGTAAATGTCGTGAATGGAATCGCAGCAATTTCGTAGGCATGTCCAGGTTGTAAAATCAGCGGATTATTTTTATTGAGTAAATTAACTTCATTCACGAAGCGTTCTGCAGGGTAGTAGGCAATCAGCGGTAGACCTTGCATCGGGTCATGTTTAATGGCGTGTTGATAGAGCTGCACCATTTTTTCAAGCTTGGCGGTTTCTGCTTTGCTTACTCCTACGCCGCTACTATTCAGGGTTTTATATAATTGCCAGTCACAATGTTGGGTGCTTTCAATTTGCGTGTTGCTTGATTCTGCCAAACTGCCTATTTCTGCTGGAATTTCCACACAAACATCAATTTTAGCTTGCAAGCGATTGAATAAAATATCTTGATCTTGCATGACCAAACCCGCAGTGCGTAAGTCTTTATAGCGAGCAGCAAACCAAGTCAGTGCTTGATAACTAAACCGTAACAGCGAGGTTTTACCTGCACTTTGATCGGCCAAAATAAGCGTAATGGGCAGGTCGTGATAATTGAGTTCGAGTTTTAGATCTGCAAAATGGGTGATGTGTCTGAAATGAACCGATGTAATTTTCATAGCGCACCTGCTGCAATTACCCCACCGCTTTGCGTAACGATGTCGGCATTTTTATTTTCAGTTGTTGTACCAAATCGTAAATATGATGAATGTTTAAACTGACTTTAGCACGTGTGCATGCCACGTACAGCAATCTTAATTCTTCATCACTAATTTTATGTTCTTTGTCGTTCAGTTTAAATTGGTAATCGTCTTCAATCTGTACCCGATTCCATTCTAAACCTTTGGCTTTATGTGCTGTTGAAATAATATAGTCGGCTTGGTCAATCGGGCTGATTTTAGCCAGCGCCTTTTTGAGCGGATTAGTGCCGTGATCATCCACCAGTTTGACCAAAGGCTTAATGTCGCTGCCATCGTTGGTTTCACAATATTCATGTACATCATGCCAGGAGTTAAACCATGCCAGTTCAGGAACATCGGTCACACGTTTGCCTTGTTTTAGCATCGCGGCAGCATCCACAAAACGGTTTAAGCGCACATGGTCGGCTTGCAGACTGACTTTATCACCGTGCACCAAACCTGCCAGTAGTAGTTCCATGGCACGGGCGTTGGTACGGCATAAAATCGCATCACGCATTTTGGTATGCGGTTTGTTGACCACTTTGGAATGTAATTCTGGATTGCCCAAGAGTGGCACGGTTTCATTCAGCCCACCTAAAATGGCATTGGCGGTCAGGGCAATTTCTTCACCAAAACGGAACGATGTAGTCAGTCGTGATTCAGGCAAAGGTAATTGCTGCATGGCATTGATTGCACCACGCCAAGCATAGATTTGCTGATGCGCATCGCCCACATAAATCACTTGAGTATTACGTTGCTTGAGTAAAATGCCCAGCATGAGCGGGTCGGCATCTTGAGCTTCGTCAAACAGCACATAATCGGCAGGAATGTTGGGTTCAGACAAGGCCCAAAGTTTCAGATAAATATCGTGTCCAATGCCTGCCTGATGATTCGGGTCAATTGACTCCAACCAGCGTCGTTCTACCGCAGGATAAAGATGCTTTTGTAAGGTGTCGATGTCATCTGGATGCAACCAACTGGGTGCTTGTAAATGTCGTGGGGCAGGGTATTGCGAACTGGTCGAGCAGAAATGACTCACGGCATTGGCCACCAAGCTGGCTAAACGGCTTGGCATCAACACATATTTTTCATAGCGTCCGCCCATCATGCGTCTAAGGGTAATCGGTTCTAAACGATATTCTTTGGCAATAAAACTTGGACTTAAACGTGGCAGGCGTAATTTGTCGGTGACTCCACGTGGAACGCTGCGATAAGCGAGCGAGTGAAAAGTACGACAATCGACCTGACGATGAAATTTACTTTGTGCTTCTGCGGCAATGGCTTTGTTAAATGCCAAGTACATACCACGCCGTTCTGGCATGGCATCACTGATCATTTGTAAGGTCGTGGTTTTACCTGTACCTGCATAGGCAATCACTTTAAAAGATTTGCCCAGACGTGCATTATCTATAGCAGTGGCTTGCTCATAGGTCGGGCGAGGCTTGGTGATTACAGACACAGATCAGGGTTGGCTTTTCGCGTTAATGGCTACGGTTGGCTTTTTCAACCAAGCCTGATAAACCTTGACGACGAGCCAATTCATTCAGTACCACTTGCGGTTCAATATCGAAATAACCCAACATGACAATGCTGTGGAACCATAAATCGGCCACTTCATAAATCAGGTCATTTTTGTTGTTGGCATTGGCTTCGGTGTTGAAATCTTTGGCGGCAATAATTGCTTCCACGGTTTCTTCACCGACTTTTTCCAAAATTTTATTCAAGCCTTTATGGTATAGCTTGGCTACATAAGATGAGTCAGGATTAGCGGTTTTGCGCTCGCTCATCATTTGCCCTAAATAAGCCAAAACTTCAACCTGTTCAGCTTGTGCCTTTGATTGGCTCATGGCTAAGGTGTGAGCATTGGCGGCTTGTTCACCATAAATTTGATTCGGGTCTTTCAGCTGTGCATCTACAATTTCCCAACCATTGGCGGTGAGTTTGCGATAGAAACAAGATTCACGCCCTGTGTGGCAAGCAATTCCACCATGTTGTTCAATTTGCAGGATAATCACATCGGCATCGCAGTCCAGACGAATCTCGTGCACAGTTTGAAAGTGTCCAGATTCTTCACCCTTGTGCCACAATTTATTGCGTGAACGTGAAAAATACACCGCCTGATTTTTTTCGGCAGTCAGTGCCAAGGCTTCACGGTTCATCCACGCCACCATCAACACACGTCCTGTTTGATGATGCTGTGCAATGGCAGGCACTAATCCTTGTTCGTTAAATTTTACTTCATCGAGCCATTGCAAGTTATTCATGAGTTGTTCACCAAAATTAATTTAAATTGTATGGACGCTATTTTCTGAGCGCACGATTTTGCATCGTCCCTATAGTGTACGTGATTCAAGACAATTTACCTAAATTATCTTGCCAGATTTGTACTGTCAAAGCGTTTGCATAAATTGAGGGAAGTTTTGTTTTTCCACCATTTCCAGAAATTCATCGCCCAAACGCTGACTTTCTGCCACCGATTGTTTCCATAAGCGAATGCGCTGTGCCTGATCTAAACCTTTTAAGGTGAAGTCTTTACGATCGGGCAAACGGCCTAAAGGCAAGCTGCTTAAATATTCTGCCGAAGGTGATAGCAAGAGTGTCCGGGCCTGATTTTCAGGATTGGCTTTACGATGCTTCAACATTTTATCAAACCAGCCAGGGGTAATGCTGTCGGTAAAGTGTGGGTACAGCACAATGCCCTGACTTTGGTAAGGTAAATCTAGATGGTAGTCAATTAAGCCACCATCCCGATAACTGCCCACGGGCGCATCAGGAATGTCACGAATAGCAGACATCACCCCGGGAATAGACGCTGAGGCGAGCAGCCACGGTGCGACATTCTGCTCATTCAGGGCTTGGTAATGGGTGACAAAATCATCCTCTACCATAAACTGCTGACCTTGCGCAGGTTGGCTGATGACACGCTGCATAAATAAGCGGTTGTGTTTGCGCGCAATGGCATTGCTGCCAATAATTCCTGCCACAGACGCAAGCAAAGGCAAGGCTTGGTCACTTTGGAAAATATGCTGCGCTTTGACTGAAATAACCGTGAGGTGATAGTCAGTGTGCTGAATCAGTTGTTGTTGCTGTCCCTGAATCAGTTCAAACAGCATGTTTTGACAAATCTCGGCGACTTCTTGGCGCGACATTTTTTTATGAAAATACAAGTTGGTATATAAATCGGACAGACGCTCAGTGCCTTGTTTTGCGCCCCACGCCAAAATACTGGCAAAGCGCCAACTGCCAATTGAAGAACCGACCACAGTACGACGCTTTGGGGCTTGGGCAAAAAACTCGCCAAAAATAGCTTGGTCTAAGCCCTGAATGCCTATGCCTTTGGGGCCTCCTGCTGCACCTGGAATAATATCGACGTGTTGGGCATGTAAGCCTTCTTGTTCAATCAGTTGGCGTGCCAGATGTCCTGCGCGAATACTAAGTGCAGGGACACGTTTATGCAAAATCTGAGTCATGCTTGATCTATAACGCTACAAATGTGCATTAATTGTAGGCGTGGTGATTTTTGCAACAATGGCGAGAGGCATCACTTGGTGACTGATGAGTCATACTATGGTTTTTTAGGATGAGTTAGGGGAAATCAGCGTGATAAAAAAGCCTGCTTTAAAACAGGCTTTCTAATTTTTTTATCGTTTAATCAGTTTGTTATCAAGCAATGTAGCTTTATTTGGCTATACGCCAAATCGCCAAGAAACTTGCCAACGCGATTAAAACAATAGAGACATACCACGGTGCAATAATCGCAATGGAGAGGAAAATGGCCATAATGCTGCCAAAAATCCAGCTGCGTTTTTGCTGATGTTCCATTTGCAGGCGCATGCTTTGTAATTCATGTAATTGTTTGGAATGCCAAGCCGATTGGTTTTTTAAACCATTTAAACTGTCAATCATTAAACTTGGTAAGTCTTGTGCACCTAGTAACAGGTCGGGAATTTGCTGCCCAATTTCTTTGATATTTTTGACTGGATTCATATTGGCTTTAATCCAATCCGTTAAAATTGGTTTTGCCAGTTTCCAGATATCCAGTTCAGGATATAAGTCTGTGCCCAAGCCTTCAACGTGCACCAATGTTTTCAGGAGTAGCATCAATTGCGGTGGAATTTCCAAATGGAAACGACGTGCAATATCCATGACCTGAATCAGAATGCCTGCAAAGTCCAATTCGTGCATCGGTTTAGACACCATTGGCCCGACAGTACGACGCATTTCACGGGCGAGAGCATCTTGATCTGTGCCCGGTGGAATCCAGCCAGCTTGGTGTACCACTTGAATCAGCTGCATAAAGTTGCTGTTCATCACCGCCAGCAACATACGTGCTACGGTCATTTGGTCATGCTTGGACAGCTCGCCCATAATCGCACAATCTAGCGCAATAAAACGCGGATTATTCGGATTGATGGTTTCCACAAATACGTTGCCAGGATGCATATCGGCATGGAAAAAGTTGTCACGGAACACTTGGGTAAAGAAAATCGTGAGGCCTTTTTCTGCCAAATCGGCACGATTCATACCCAAACGATCAAAGGTTGCTGTGTCGGAAATTGGCACGCCTGTAATGCGCTCTGCCACCATTACATCTTTACTGTCCATATAGACTTCAGGCACATACATCATGCTTGAGCCTGTAAAGTGGTGACGCATGCGGCGGGTGTTATCCGCTTCTAAGGTCAAATCCAGTTCGTTGAGAATAATTTGACGATAGTCCTGAATAATTTCAGATAAATGTAGAGCACGTGCCGCTTCCAGACGTTTTTCCAGTGCTGCGCCGAGCCATTCCAAAATTTCAAAATCTTGTAGAATTTGCTGGCGAATATCGGGGCGGGTGACTTTAACCACGACTTCACGACCATCATGCAAGGCAGCGGTATGGACTTGCGCAATAGAGGCTGCTGCCAAAGGTTGCTCATCAAAACGGGCAAACAGGGTGTTGATGTCTGCCTTAAGGGATTGCTGAATTCGCATTTGTGCCACGTCAGAACCGAACGGTTTGACACGGTCTTGTAGCAATACCAATTGCTGTAAAACTTCAGGCGGAATCAGGTCACGACGCGTAGACAGCAATTGCCCAAGTTTAATTGCCAATGGTCCCATTTCTTCTAAAGCTTTTTTGAGCTTCAGCGGGTTTTTACGTTCTTTACTTGACCAAGCCGCAGGGTGCATGCGAATAAAACTGAGCGCATGACGTGCCTTTTCTGGTAGTTCTTCCGCAGGAAACAACGTGTCGAGTCTATAGTGCGCGGCAATGCGCCAAAGTTCGAGTAAACGTGAAACGTGCGGAATCATAAAGACTTATTCCCTAGGGTTGAGTGGAGTTTAAGGTGTCAGAAGCGGTATCTGGCTGTGCATCAAGCTGCGCTTGTAGCTGTTGAATTTTGGCTTCGGCGCGGTCTAAATTTTGTTGAAAAATGCGCGTGTCTTGTTGTAAGTCATCCATTTGCCAGCGTGGGGCAAATAGACCACTGTCTTCTTTTAGGGCATCTTCAGCAAAGAACAAATGGCTGTGTAGACTGCGTTTTAAATGCTTGGGTGCAAGCTGAATTTTGCCAACTTCATGAGCCAAAGCAGGACCAATCCAAGGGCTTAAATGTGCGGCCAAGTCTAGTTCAGCCTGCTGCATAATGCGCTGAATATCTTGTAAAAGATGATAGTCACCTTGTAGGGGAATATTGCCCACTTCATCGGATAGCAACAGTTTGAGCAATTGCACCACATTTTTAACATGCAAAGTGGCCGTTGCGGGGCTGATATTTTGCGCTTGATCAAACCTTGCGAAGCTAGAGCGCTTCTCATGCTCAAAAATAGAAGGCTGCTCGCTGTGACCTGTTGCAGTAGGTTCTAAACGAACTTTGTTGTCGTCAAAAAAGACATCTACAGAAAGCTGTGGCGAATCGAGCACCACACGCAACATTTTGCCGTGTAGTTGGTTGAGCTGGATGCGAGTAATCGCATCCAAATCAATAACATGATGAATCAGTTTCTCAACTGCACCAAGGGCGAGAATTGACCACATTGCGGTACGCCTTAGAGTTTAAAACCACGGTGAACGGCAACAATACCACCAGTCAGGTTGTGGTAATCACAGTTTTGGAAGCCTGCCTGTTCCATCATGCCTTTTAAAGTGCGTTGATCTGGGTGCATACGAATAGATTCAGCCAAGTATTTGTAGCTTTCTGAGTCGTTTGCGACAATTTTACCCATCAATGGCAATGCTGTGAATGAATATAAATCGTAGAGTTTTGAGAACGGTTCAAATACTGGTTTTGAAAATTCTAAAATCAATAAACGACCACCCGGCTTGAGTACGCGGTACATCGCTGCCAAAGCTGCATCTTTATCGGTCACGTTACGTAAACCAAATGAAATAGTCAGTAAGTCAAAGCTGTTGTCTTCAAATGGTTCTAAAGTTTCGGCATTCGCCAACACGAAATCGACATTGGTACAGCCTGCATCAATTAGACGGTCACGGCCAACATTCAGCATAGATTCGTTAATATCTGACAGTACCACATGACCTGTAGGGCCAACTTCACGGCTAAAGACTTTGGCTAAGTCACCCGTACCGCCTGCAATGTCCAGTACGCGCTGACCACGACGTACACCTGACATATTAATCGCAAAGCGTTTCCATAAGCGGTGAATACCAAATGACATTAAGTCGTTCATAATGTCGTATTTGCTTGCAACCGAGTGGAAGACTTCTGCGACTTTCTGGGCTTTATCTTCACTGCTGACGGTTTGGTAGCCGAAGTGTGTGGTTGCACCGACATTGCCTGTGTTGGCACCGCGCGGCAAATTATATTTTGGCACTGAACCCGTAACAGGTGTATCCGTCAATTTTTGTTCTAAAGATTGTTGCTGACCTTGTGGAGCGCCTTGCGGTAGAGGTTCGGTTAAGAATGGACTCACTTTGTCTGTTGGTTGTGCCGACTCGGGAGTAGCGGTAGGCGTTTGATTTTTATTCGACATTGGAGTCACTCCTCAGGATAAAAAGGCTTAAGGCTGCAGTGTATGCATGATGACAGATTCTAAGCACTTGTACAGTAATCATCATGCAATTGTTATGAATAATATACAGAAAAAACCAAAGATAGCGTAAGTGTGCTGAATAAGTGTTGGTTATTTCACACATTGGGATTATGAAAATGGATGTAAATCACCTGCATGTACTTTGGCAATAATTTCCCGTTCTGTGGTAGTAAATTGCTTCACAAATTTCTCTGCAGACTTTAATGGTTTCATGGCTAAAAAGCCATCTTGCATAAACTCATACATAATTTGAAAACTGTATTTTTGCGCCGCGCCTTTACACATTTTAAAAGCGGTATAGACCACAAAAGAGCGCATATATTTATCTAGGTTTTTACCCAGTTCATCCAACATATTTAATTGTTTTAAGCGTGCTTCGCCCTGATCGAGCTTTAAATAAGTCAGACGCATCATCTCATCATTTAAAGGCATATTTTCAGGATAGTCCTGTAGCAATTGTATCGCGACTTGTTCATCTAACTGCACTGCCAAAATCGCCAGACTTACCCCAGATGTCCCTGTTTTGATTGCATTTTCAGGAATGATTTTTTCAGCTTTGTGGGCATATTTCAGTAGGCGAGCAATTTGACCTGCCAAAGCGTCAAAATCTGGACCGCCATATAAGCGGTTTAAAAAATATTCAGCCATCAAGACATTGTGCTTTTCGGCAAACTGTGTGGCATGGGTGCGTTGCATACGCTGTTTTTGCCATGCTTGAACATCTTGTAAGCGTTGAAAAAGCATAGGATTTTTATGATATTTAAATTGATAATACAGTTCTAACAGCTCATCTAAAGCAGCAAGTTTAGACATAGGGTGTCTCATTATTGAGTTGAATGGGCAAATCTTAATGTGAGTTTGATCTCGTCGCTATGACAAATTACACAGAATTCCAAACGGCAAAGGTCAGTGTGTGAGATTAATCTACAAAAATAAGCGAAAAGTTGTTAAAAAATGGGTCGATATTCGTATACTGATCAAAGTCTGTCGCTCATTCTAATATCGTAAATATAGATGAATGATCAGCAGAGCTTAAATAACACAACAATAGGGTAGATGATGTCACAAGCACATACTGAATTTAAACTCATGGAAGAAGAACAACTTTCAGTCGAGCTAATTGAAGCCCAATATGCTTTAAAAAACACCAAAGGTGAAAAAAATGCCAAAAGTTTGCTGATTTTAGTGAGCGGCATTGAATTGGCGGGGAAAGGAGAGTCGGTTAAACAATTAAGAGAATGGGTCGATCCGCGTTATTTAAGGGTAAAAGCCGATGCGCCACACCCGTTTAATCCCAAACAGACACTTTGGCAGCCTTATGCACGTTTTATTCCTGCCGAAGGTCAAATTATGGTGATGTTTGGCAATTGGTATAGTGACTTATTAAGCACAGCCATGCATGTGTCTAAACAAATTGATGACACCATGTTTGATAACTATGTCGAAAAAATGCGTGCCTATGAAGAAGACTTAAAAAATAACCATGTGGATGTCATTAAAATCTGGTTCGATTTATCGTGGAAATCACTACAAAAACGACTAGATGATATGGAACCGAGCGAAGTGCATTGGCATAAATTGCACGGCTTGGATTGGCGCAATAAAAAGCAATATGACAGCTTGCAAAAGCTGCGCCAACGCTTTACTGATGACTGGATTATGATTGATTGCGAAGATGAAACTATCCGCGATCAGCAATTTGCACAGCATATTTTACGTGCTTTAGAGCATTGTCCTGTGCATCCGACCAGTTCGGGCATCACTTGGCAAGCTGCAGAAATTCCAGAAGTTTTGCTTAATCCTATATCTGAATCGGTCAATGAGGATGACTATAAAGCAGAGTTAAAGAAACTCACGAAAAAAGTGGCAGATGCACTGCGTTTAGATAACCGTAATGTCAGCATTGTTTTTGAAGGAATGGACGCAGCAGGCAAAGGCGGCGCGATTAAACGGATTGTAAAAAAACTGGATCCGCGTGAATACGAAATTTACACCATTAGTGCACCTGAAGCCTTTGAAATCAGTCGTCCTTATTTGTGGCGTTTTTGGACGAAAATTCTGCCTGAAGAAAAAATCAATATTTTTGACCGTTCTTGGTATGGGCGGGTATTGGTAGAACGTGTAGAAGGTTTGATTAGCCCACTGGAATGGCAGCGTTCTTATGACGAAATCAACCGTTTTGAAAAAGACTTAAATGATCATCAAACTGTCGTCATCAAATTTTGGTTAGCCATTAGTAAAGATGAGCAAGAGCTGCGTTTTCAAGCACGTCAGGAAACCGCACATAAGCGTTTTAAAATTACAGATGAAGACTGGCGCAACCGTAGCCGTTGGGATGATTATTTGGTGGCAGCGGCAGATATGCTGCAACGTACCAGTACCGAATATGCACCGTGGCACATCATTCCGAGTAATGACAAAAATGCAGCACGTTTGGAAATTTTAAGAACCATCTTGAAACAACTCAAGGCAGAATAATCTGCCTCGAGGATGCAAAGACTGCGTGTTAAGTTAGCTGAATTTGAGTCTGTTTAGTTTAAAAATTAAGCATTCACAACTTTGGCTTGTTTAAGCTGAATGCTTTTTGCCAGTTTATAGCTTTCTTCAACATGCGTTTCGGCAATTTTTTTCATAATAAAATAACCCAAACCTGCTGCCACCATTTGTCCACCCAATGGAATAAACTTGGTGACTTGTTTGGTGATGTACTTGGCTGCGACATTATTCAGGGATTTTTTTACTGCAGTACGCGCCACGACTAAGCCTGAAAATTCCACACCGCGTTTACGCAATTCGCTCCAGTGGACTTTTCGGGTTTCAGGATCATACACGCTGACTTGCTCAGGAGATAAGCCAAAACGTGCATTAATTTCTGGAATCAGTTGCGACAAGATGCCCACATCAATGACAACGTCTAAGAACGGCACAGGAATGACGGCTGCACCTGCAGAAAAATAGGCACGTTTTTTGACCAGTTCTAGGCATTCTGCACGAATCATTTCCAAGTCTAGGCTTGGATCAATACTGTCTGGAATTGTCTCTCTTTTTATCATAAATACAACCTTAAAATGGCGGATAATCGTATGCTGTTTGGTAAATTAAACCACTTTATTCAAAGCACTTTTTGAATAAAGTAGGCAATAAAAGTATGCTTGTAAAGTGGCATACACCGTTGTAAGTGTATAGCCAATAATCTTTATTCTTTTGTTGTGCTTGAGGCAAATGATAGATCAACGGCCTTCTAGTACATTTAATACATTCTTATTCAAAATAAATTAAAGGATACCTTATGGCGATTCATGTCATACAAAGCCAACGTATAGAAGTTTTAGTCAATGAAATGCTGAAAACCATACGTCAACCGACATCGAATCCGCTTCAGGTGCTACAAACCCAGCATTTTATTGTGCCTTCAGTGGCAGTAGAAAAGTGGCTGACGGAAAAAACAGCCGAGCAAAAAGGCATTAGTGCCAATACTGAATTTCATCATCGTATTCGTGCCTTTCAATGGGCCGCTTATCAGGCAGTTTTAGACGATAAAGATCGGGTGCGTCAGGCAAATATTCCGCGTATTGTGATGCAATGGCGTGTGTTTTATGACTTACAACCGTGGATACAACACGAACAAAACCCACTTCCTGCCGAGCATGCTTTACATCGTTTGATTCAGCGAATTTATGACAGCGCAGAGCAATTGTCACAGGGTTTAGAAAAGCAGCTCAAAAAGCAAAACATGCTGTATTGGGTGGCAGATAAAGTTTCACGTTTATTTAGCAATTACATGGTTTATCGTGGTTTTTGCCAAAAAGGCTGCGAGGGTGTCTGCCAATGTCAAAGCAATTGGTTAGCGGTTTGGGGACAGCAGAAACGCCTGAACTTAAAGCAGCAAATTTATATCCCTAAAAACTTTGAGAGTGAAGAAGAAAAACAAGCGGCATTGGAAATAGCCGCATTTACTCAAGAGCAGGCCGAAGAGTTAGAGCAATGGCAAAGTTGGTTGTGGTTGCATATTTTCCATGCCGATTTTGAAAAAATGCAGGAGATTGACCTGCAGTTTTGGCAAGCCTTGGGCGAGCCTGAAAATCCAAATCCGTGTATTAACAAATTACCCAAACAGTTGGTGATTTTTACCTTATTGGATTTGCCGCCAAGCCAGTTGTTGTTTATTCGCCGTTTGGCGCAGTATATGGATATTTTTATTCTGCATTACAACCCATCGCAAGAATATTGGGCAGACATGGTCGATCCTAAGTGGAAATTAAACATGGATGCGCGAATCAAAAGTCGCTTTATTCGCGAGATGGAAAGTCAAAATAAAACTGTAAGCGATGATGATATTGCTGCGTATATCAAAAAATATAATGGTGAATTTAATGCCGATATGCGCGAGTCACATCATCCCTTGCTGACACGCTTTGGTAAGCAGGCACGCGATCACTTTTCTTTATTGGCGGCGTTGTCGAGTGGTGATGAAGGCGAGTGGTATGATCTTTTCCCTGAAGAAGAGCCGCAGCATTTACTGGGTAAAATTCAATCGGATGTATTGAATTTGGTTGAGCCAGTCGCGCAGGCGTATGACTTAGATCCTGCCGATGAGTCATTGCAAATTCATGTGTGTCATTCAAGTTTACGTCAGCTTGAGGTACTCAAAGATCGTTTAATTGCATGGCTAGGACAAGATGACAGCCGCCAAGCCAGTGATATTTTGGTATTGAGTCCGAAACTCAAAGAACAAGAGTCTTTAATTCGCAGCGTATTTGCTGCACCGCCAAGTGAGCGTGATCTCTATCAGAAAGGACAACTAAAAGCACAGCAGAATCAAGCTACTTTAGGGCATCAACTCAGTCAAGATAGTGTGTATTTGCCTATTCAAATAGCAGGTATCAGCTCTTTAGATATTCACAATGCTTGGCGTGCGGTGGTTGGGCGTATAGCGTTGGTACAAGGACGTTTTAGCTTTGAAGAGTTTGGTGACTGGTTGAGTTTAGCTGCCACACAACAGCGTTATGCCTTGAATTTAAACAATATTGAGCGCATGAATGAGTTGTTGGCCAATGCAGGTTTTAAACGTGGTTTAGATGCCGAGCATTTAAAACGCAGCCTGAGTGCAGATGATCAAGATTATCGGTTCAGCTTAAAGTTTGCTTTAGATCGTTTGGCTTTGGGCGTTGCAGTGCCAGAGCATTGCGTGGTTCAGCACACTTTAAGTTATGCCGATGTGCAAAGTAGCGATTTTGAATTGATTTTTAAACTGGTTCAAATTTATCAGGATTTTGCACAGCGCCGTGATTGGCTAATTCAGCATGAATTGGGGCAAGCCAAAACGGTGGAATATTGGCTTAAACAACTGATGCAAGACCTGAGTGAGTTTCAGGATGCAGGGGTAGATGTGTTGGCATCGGTGTTTAGTTTGGTGCAAAAACATGACCGTATGCTGACCTTAGCCAGTTATTTTGATGTGCAGTCGGGTCAAGATTTGCGTCATTTAAGCTTACCGCTGGATTATATTCTGCAAGAAATTTCAGCCCAGCTCGAAACCCAACTCGAACAAGCCAGTCCATCGGGCGCCATTACCTTTAGCCAAATTGGTGCAATTCGTCCACTGCCGTATAAGCTGATTGTGATGCTGAATTTGGACAATGGCGTGTTCCCAAGTCGTGACCAGCAATTGGCTTTTGATTTGATGCAATTATTAAAACCACAACTGGGAGATCGTTCACGCATTGAGGATGATCAAGGGGCATTTTTAGATAGTTTATTGTTGGCGCAAGACAGTGTTTGGTTATTTTATAACGGTTTTGATGTCAGCGATGGTGAGGTACGTGATCCATCCGTGCTGGTGCAGGAATTTGTGCAGCATTTGGAGTTGATTGTGAAACATCCCGATGAAGCTAGCGATTCACGCTTAAATTTGAATGGTGTCGAGATTCCCGCACAATTGAAATCTCTTTATCACTTACATAGTTTGCAACCTTTTGATCAACTGCGTTTTGCCGAAAGCCGTGAAGTTCGCTTTAAAGATCAATGGTATCGGGTTGCCAAACAAATGCAGCAAGAAACCACACCACGCGAAGCATGGTTTGGTGAATATCCATTATTGCCACAAGACGTGGTGGTACTCGACAGTATGCAATGGATTCGAGATGTATGTTTCCCTGCACGTGCCTATTTAAAAGCGATTGGAGTCGAAAATTTACAATCCGACACTGCTGCAATGAACCATGAGCCACTGATTTTAAATGGCTTGGAAAAATATAGTGTGCGTGATTTTTTACTGCAACATGGCGAGCAAGATGCAGAAAGCTTGTTGCAAGATACCTTGCCTGTGGGTAAAACCTTAAATGCCACGTTTCAAACGGGACTGCAAGAACAGCAATATTTACGTGACACACTCCAGCAATTTGCAGACGAGGCAACCACAACAACGCAACAGCTTTGGAAAATGAATCCGCATCTGCATATCCGTATTCAAGTGCCTGAACAGCCGACAAAGCTTTGGTGTAGCGTGGTGGCAGCGAGTGCCAGACCAAGAAAATATGCCGAAGTGTGGTTGGAATATTTGTTTTGGGTGGCCTATCAGAACACAGAACATCAAGATTTAGAGCGGATTGTGGTGTGTAAAGATGCGGTGATTCATTTTGCCAATATCAATGCACAGCAAGCACACGAGTATTTAGCCCAGTGGTTTGAGTTCTGGAAACACGCACAGCAATATCCTGTGTTATTGCCTGCGGCTTTAGTTTTAAAAATGAAAGATAAAAAAGAATTTGAAATCCAATGGGATGAAGCTCAGTCCGATCAGGTTTTGAACATGGAAAGCTTCGTAAAATATTGGCATGACGGTGCTTGGGGAGGTTTTATTGATGAAAGTGAGAAAAACCACCCAGACTGGGCATTTATTTTTCAAGACAGTGAAACTGAACCGTTGTTGATTGAGGCGTTTCGGCAATATAGCCATCGACTGTATCAGCCTATCATTGAAAATTATGAATCTGCGAAAAATCTTCAAAAACAAGGGGAATCTGCGTGAACTCATCTAGCCCATTCCCAATTTGTTATGACCCAATTCAAGAGATGCAATTTAAAGGTTTGCATTGGATTGAAGCATCGGCAGGTACAGGCAAAACCTATACTTTATCGAGTTTAATGGTGCGGATTTTCCTGAAAGATTATTTGCCTAATCAAGTGATTGCGACCACATTTACCCGTGCCGCAGCAGCCGAGCTAAAAAGTCGTATTCGTGCACGCTTGCTTGAAACCCAACAATATATCGACCAGTGTTTAAATCAGTCTTTAGATCAGCGCGCCCTTGCAGAGAAAATTGCACAACTACAAGATCCTTTACTCAAACATATTTTGCAGGAATATCGTTTAAAACTGGACTATGCCAGTTCACGTTTGAAGTTGGTGATTGCACAACTCGATGAGTTATTTGTCGGAACGCTGGATAGCTTTAGCCAAAAATTATTGCGTGAATTTTCCTTTGAAAGCGGCAAAATTGAGCGCGCCAATATTACTGACCAAGCATCGGTCTATATCGAACAATTGGTGCATGATGTGCTGCGTGAATGGATTCAGGCACAGCCTCAGCATGTTGTGGACTATATGCTGTTATGTGGGCGGTTGAAATCGGCAGCCGATTATGAGGGTTTGGTCAATACCAGTTTAAATTTTGCATCGGCAGAGATTCAAGGCATAGATCAGGCACAGTTGGAGGTTCAGGATTTAGCAGAGGCGTTGCAGAATTTAGCCAGTATCACCATGACGCAAATTGAAGAATTAAAAGAATATTATGATGGTGAATATAGCTTTAATTTTTCCCATTATGTCGCGGGGAGTGATAAGAAGGGGTTGCAGCCACTATTTACAGTGACTTTGCCAAAACTGATTGAAAAAATTAAGCACAGCCCTTTAGAACATTATTTTAATTCACATCTTGCCGCATTGTTTAATGCGGTCTTTGCACTATATTTGAACCAAGACGGTAAGCTCAGAAAATCAATTTTTAACAAAGCGAAAGCACCATGTACGCAAGAGGTGCAAGATGCTTTTTTTGATCATCCTGTGATCCGAAAAATCAAAGCAGTGGTGGATGCCAAACTTAATTTTGAGCATCAAATTGAATTGGTGGAGACCAATTTAAAATTCTATTTGGTACAACACGTCAAACAGCGTTTACCGCAACTTTTACAGCAAAAAGGGGAAACCACTTTTGCCCAACAAATTCGCAGTTTAGCTGAAGCTTTGCAGGGAGAACGTGGGCAGCGTTTTGCACAGTTTGTGCATACGCGTTATCCACTGATTTTGGTGGATGAATTTCAGGATACCAACCAAGATCAAGATGACATGCTGGCACAAATTTGGCGCAATCCAAAGTGGTATGCGCGTGGTTGTATGATTATGGTGGGCGATCCTAAGCAGGCGATTTATGGTTTCCGCGGTGGTGATATGCTGACCTATAACAATGCCCGCGATGATGTGCTGAAAAAACAAGGTCGCATTTACTCGCTCAGACAAAATCATCGTTCAGTGAAAGAGCTGGTCAGTGTGGTGGATGAGTTATTTCAACGCCAACCCGCTTTTGGTGAAAAAGTGATTTATGATCCTGTCATTGCAGGTTCACGTCCTCATCCTGCCTTAATGGATCGGCAACAGGCCAATCCCGCACCGCTGCGTTGGGTAACGGTGGAACATGATCAGGATGAGTCCATTCAAATTGCACGAAAAATTCGCGAGTTATTAAATCAAGGCATTGCAGGCGATTTATATTTTGATCACTCTTCAGGCAAAGTCGCTTTACAAGCCGATGATATTGCCATTTTATCGACCAGTCATCAAAAGCTTGATCAAGCCCAATACGAGCTTGAACGGATTGGAATTCAGGTCAATAGAAGTAGTCAGCGCAGTGTTTTTACAGGCTTTTTAGCCAAAGATGTGGCGGCAATTTTAACTGCAATTTTACATCCTTATGATGAAGCCAAGGTCAAGCGTGCCTTACTGACACGTTTATTGGGTTATAACCTGCAACAGTTGATTGAACTTGAGCAACAGGGGTTAGGTCAGTTTATTTATGACTTCGACTGCATTCGGGAAATGTGGGTCAATAAAGGCTTTTTAACCGCATGGAATTACTGCCTGAACTTATTTAAAATTTGGGAAAATTTGGTGGCAAAACGCAGTTTTGACAATGAACGGCATGTGGTGAATTTACGCCATTTAACCGAATTGCTGAGTCGTCAAAGTGAACGCCATCAAGGGGCTTACATGCTGTATTACTGGTATTTACAGCAAGTTGAATCACCTGCCAAACGCGATTGGGAAATTGAACGAAAACTTTCTAATGCGGCAGGCGTGAAATTGATGACCATTCACCAGTCCAAAGGCTTGGAGTTTAAAGTGGTCTTTTTGATGTCGGCAGATCAGCCGCCCAAATCTGACAAGTCTGCTTTGGTGTTTGCAACGCAGGAAGAGCAAGGCATTGAGCAACGTATCATTGCCATTAAACATAAAGACATAGATGCCACAGCAATGCAGCAGCACAGTGAGCGCCGTTTGGCAGAGTTGAATCGGCTTTGGTATGTGGCACTCACCCGTGCCAGTTATCGGGTCTATGCGATGCTAAAACAGCCTACGCCTGCAAAAGAAGGTAAAAAAGAGGCTGCACCAAAATCTGCTGGTTTAAATGTCTGGCGTTTACAAGCGCCAAGTTCAGCAGAAATTGCAGCAGCATGGAGCTGTGATGAAGCACCTCTGACACAATTGGCGGCAGCATTACAACTTGAACAAGTGCAAGAAATTAAGATTGAAGCTGCAGATTTTCCGCAGCGTCGCTTTTATCCACGAACCAAAACCAGTTTTAGTGGCTTGGCACAACATTTACCTGCCGCCATGCGTAGCGATACTTTGGCATTGGCAAGCGAGGAGCAGGCTGCTGCTGCCGACGAAATCAATCAGGAACCTGTCGAAACGGAACAGGAAATCGTACAGGTGGCTCAACCGATTGCATGGATCAAAGCTAATTTTCAGCGTGGTACTCAAGCGGGGAGTTTTTTACATAAACTCTTTGAATATATCGACTTTCAAGCCAGTCATGATGACATTTTTGAAGAAGTCAAACGCCGTTTTCATAACGACAAAGAGTTTAATTCAGATGTGTTATTGGTAGATTTGATTGCAAAACTCGACACTGCCAAAGGCAGCGCGACTGTGCAGGAAGCAGATATTTTTGCGCACATGACCGAGTGGCTGAAGGATGTGTTGAATACTCCTTTGCACGATACTTTCCAGCTTTCCGCCTTATCTACTGCACATTATTTATCAGAGTTTCCATTCTATTTGGCGTTGGCAGATCAGCGCTTATTTATTCAAGCAATTCAGCAATTGTTTGAAGATGCGGGACATCCTATTCAAGATTTAAATGAAGCCGCTACTGCGCGTTATCTGACAGGCTCAATTGACTTGGTTTATTTTGATGGGCAGTGTTATCACATTGCCGACTATAAGAGTAATTATTTGGGTGCCGATCAGCGCGATTATGAAAAAACCAACCTTGAACACAACATGACCCAATCGAGTTATTGGTTACAAGCGGCCTTGTATTTGGTGGCGTTGCACCGTTATTTGGGCAGTCGTTTGCAAGATTATGATATTCGGCAACATTTGGGTGGAGCCAGTTATTTGTATTTGCGTGGTATGCAGGGGCAAGCAGGGCAAGGGGTTTGTCATTGGCGGCCAGATGCGGAATTTATTCTGCAACTAGATCAAATATTGGGTTACTTTGAACTTAAAAAATAACGCTAAGTCAGCTTATCGACTTAATAAAACAATTGCTTATCCTGTGGATAACTTTGAGGATAACTGTGTGGAAAACAAGCATATTCACTTAAATTCAGCTCAAACGCCAATGCAGGCGTGGATGGATTACCTATGTCAGCCGCCATTTAGCAATGTCACTTTTGATGCTTCAGCGCAAATTTTGATGCAACAGGTACTCGATGCTATTCAGCAAGGGGATAGCTGTATTCCTGCAACCGCAGAACAAGTGGCGGCATTGCAACATTTGCACATGAACTTGCAGCGTAGCGCTTTAAATCCTGATCCACAAATTGCACCGTTTGTATTTGATGGGCAGCGTTTGTATTTGTATCGCTACTGGAAACTGGAACATCAGGTTGCTAGCGATATTTTACGGATTCAGACGCAGCCGCCTTTGTCCTTTGAATTACAAGCCGAACAGCTTAATTTATTGCAAGATCCACAGCAGCAAAAAGCGTTACAGACTGCGGCAACTCAAAGTTTAAGTATTATCACTGGTGGGCCAGGTACAGGAAAAACCTATACTTTGGCGCATATTGTTGCGGTGCTTAATCAAGCTTTGCCAAATATTCGGATTGCGATGGCTGCACCAACAGGCAAAGCGGCACAGCGGATGGATGAAGCTTTGCAAAATGCCTTGAATAGTCAAGCTTTACAAATGTTTAATGTCGATGCTTTACGTCAATTACGACCCGTGACTTTGCATCGTTTATTGGGCTTAGGCAATACAGGCAAGCCACGTTTTCACGCTAAACAACCTCTACCTTATGACGTGATTGTGGTCGATGAAGCGTCGATGCTGGATTTAAGCCTGTCACAGATGTTATTGGCTGCCATTCCTGCGCAGGCACGTTTAATTCTGTTGGGCGATGCCAATCAATTGGCTTCAGTCGATGTCGGTACAGTATTGGCCGATTTACAGCAAGTGCCTGAACTCGCAAATAACCGTGTCAATTTAGTGACCACACGTCGTTTTGCTGAAGGTGCAAAAATTGGCGCAATGGCGAAGTTTATTCAGCAAGAACATTCTCCTGCACAGGTTTTGGCTGAGTTTGAACAGCAAGTCGTGGCAGCAGGTGAATTAAAGCCAATTCAATTTAAGCAAGTCGAAATAGATGCCCTACAACTGCAATATTTACCTCAGCAAAATGGGCAAATTTCAGCGGAAAATTTAGCGCATTATTATGATCAGCTGATGTATGGTTATGAGGCTTATGTGGCGGTATTAAAAGCACATACCTTGGGCTTAGAACAATCCAGTACAACATTTCAAGCGTATGTTACAGATGTCGTGAATGTATTTGATGATTACCGTATTTTAACCGCAATTCGTCATGGACATTTAGGTCTGAAACAACTGAATGTGCAAATTGAAAAACGCTTGTTGCAACAGTTAAAACAAACAAAACATGGTGACTGGTATGTAGGACGCCCCGTCATGATGACCTATAACGATTATCAACTGGGGTTGTCGAATGGTGATATTGGCATCTGTTTTATGCGAGCGCAGCATGATCAGCGCCAGTTTGAAGTGTATTTTCCAAGCTTAAACAAATGGGTGCCTGCAACTCGCCTGCCTAAGAATATTGAAACTGCATTTGTGCTTACCATTCATAAATCGCAAGGTTCTGAATTTACTCATACCGCTGTGGTGTTAGACGCTTCGGCAAAAAACTTGCTGAGCAAGGAGCTCATTTACACTGCTATTACTCGTGCTAAAAAAGTGGTGAGTTTGTTGGTCGATGTACAAGCTTTGCAGCAAGCTTTGATGATTCGTACCCGTCGTAGCAGTGGTTTGTTAGCCAGAATTGATGACGTTTTAAATTGTTAAGAAAAATAAGCAATCGGTGGCTTGTACGAAATAGCTTACATCGATTCGAGAAATTTGCGCATAGAGATTTCAGTAACTTTTTGAGAAGATGACTTCACACAAAAAGCTCAATAAGGATTTTGAGCACAATCGCAGAATAATAATGATAATTGTCGAACGACAGCGAACTTACAGGACGTGAGTGAAAAGAGGAAACTTACAGCCGCTAAGCCTTGTAGTTTTGGGAGAGACTACAGGGCTTTTTTATGTCTGTAGATTTTGTTGACTTGTACAATACAGCTCTGTACACGACAAAAATAGATAACTCATTGAAATAATGTCATAATAATTGTTTTCTAACGACGAATACTATGACACATCTCAATGAGTTATATCTTATCTTAAACAAATATCTAAAATGGAACAA